>CAYMDR010000020.1:0-1380 GCA_964389195.1 uncultured Candidatus Peribacteria bacterium
TTAAAGATATAGCGCAACTTGAGGACACTCCCAAAAAACAAGGAGCATCAATGATTATGATTCTTGTTCCAAAAGCTTAATTATCTCACTTTATATGAAATTAAAATCTCACAGTGCAACCAAGAAAAGGGTAAAGTTTACTGGAACGGGCAAGATCCGTTTGCAGAAGTCAGCAAAAAAACATTTGCTTTCCCAGAAATCAAAACGTCAGAAGAATCTTAATAAGGGGGGTCAAGCTACTACTTTAGCTAATGACTATAATATTCGTAAATTACTGCCTTACGGCTAATCTATTTAATTTTTTTATATGACCAGAGTTAAGCGCGGCGTTGCAGTCCGCAAAAGACATAATCGATTATTGAAAGCAACTAAAGGCTACAAAGGTTTGAGTAGTCGTATTGTGAAGTGGGCTAAAAATGCTAAGGCCAAAGCTGGTCAAAACAGCTATGTAGGCCGCAAACTTCGCAAGCGTGATATGCGTAGCTTGTGGATCACTCGTATTAATATTGCTTGCCGTCCAGAAGGTATTAGCTATAGCCGCTTAACCCATGGGTTATTAAAGGCTAAAGTAATCGTTGATCGCAAGATCTTAGCTGACCTTGCTGTAAAAAATCCTGCCATTTTCAAACAGGTTGTGGAGATCGCGAAGGCGGAAGTGAAATAGCTTTGATTAAAATTTAAACTAAAAGAGGCTCTGTGAATGGGCTTCTTTTTTTGTGTATTTTTGAGAACATACACCGCTTGGAGGTCAGATATTTTTATAGTTACACCCCTGCTTTGCATACTTGGCCACAATAGCCTTTGACATAATTTCTATTTATATGATAAAAGCAGACTATAGGAAGCTTATCATTAATTTTTCATTATGAGGCCTGATTCTATTGATCCACCAGTTGACGGTTTGGATGATGACCCTAACGGAACTCATCAGACAGTCCTTGATCTTACTGCTGTAGCTTCTTTAGAAGATGCTGGTAGTGATGGACAGACGGACGGTACCGGTACCGATGATATTCATTATGAAGCTTTTGGTAGACCCAGTATTGCAACTCCTGTTATGCCTGGACGCCTACCGCCTCACGCACGACAAACTCTGGTATATGTTAAACCGGCATTGGCTGGTGCCCCAACTCCAATACATATTCCACCGCCACCTACTGAACCGGTATTGGCTCCTGATCCAGTCGCTGGATATAGTACCCCTTTTGCTGAATCAGCATCTGCCGATGACCGAACCTCGGGATACTTTACACGAGTGCCAGACGCAGGGCCAGTTCTTATATGGGATCTAAGACTTTCGCAAGAAATGCCACTTCCTACCCCACAAATAGATAATTATTTTACCAGTGATCAAATTTTGACCCAGACTCGACGACAAGA
>CAYMDR010000020.1:1390-15679 GCA_964389195.1 uncultured Candidatus Peribacteria bacterium
GGGGCTGGCGCTGGGGCCGGCACGGGTGTCGCTGGCGTGGGCGCAGGGGGCGGGCGGCAACTGCTGGAGCTGTAATAGGAGCTACTGCTATTGCAGCAGCAATGGTTTTAGGTTCTTCTTCAAATGCAAATCCAAATAATGGTGCACCTATTAGTGTTTCTTATGACGCTAATGCTAATTCACATGGAGAGCCAATGAGTGCTCCTTCCACTTCGGCGGTTGCTATGGAACCAGCTGCCTCAGCGACAGTAACGGCCTCAGCAAAACCCAAGGCCACAGGTTCGGCGCGACCTACATCTCAACCGGCTACTGCGGCTCCTAAGAGGAAAGATCTTTTTTAAAACTTAATGTTTTGGTTTACATTATTAAAAGTTTTTACTGTATAACAAAATCTTTATATACAGTTTTCGGTTTTTCTTTTATTGAAATTTTAACTTCTTTTACATACGCGGCGGGGGATCCTTCCTTTGCCCACTCGATAAAGGCGTCGATGGCTGCCGCGTCGCCTTGGATCAAAGCAGACACGGTACCGTTGGTTTCGTTTTTAATCCAGCCTGTAAGTCCAAACTTTGTAGCGATTTTTTGGGCGTGAGCGCGATAAAACACACCTTGGACGTGGCCAATAATTGTAAGTTGAACTTGGAACATTAGGTTTAAAGGGTTTCAACCGTAACTTTTTTCATGTTAATGATTTTGGTTGGCGTGCCTGCGCGATCACCATTATGAAGATCGGCTATTTTTAGGGCTACGTCCATGCCTTCGTAGACTTGGCCAAAAATCGTGTAGCCTCCGTCTAAGAATGATGTTCCGTCCTTATTGGTAACGATAAAAAATTGGCTGCCATTGGTGTCTTCGCCGCTATTGGCCATGGATACAGTTCCATAAAGATGTTGCAGTTCCGGTACGATTTCATCGGGAAGTTTTGTGCCTTTTCCTTTGTAACTATAGCCGCCCATGCCGTTTTTCTTTTCAAAATCGCCGGTTTGAATCATGAAATCTTTGATCACACGATGAAATGGCACGTTATCGTACTTGCCAGCTTTAGCTAGCTCTTCAAAATTTTTGGTCATTTCGGGAACCTGGGCAGTGAAAAGTTTGAATTTGATCGTCCCAAGGTCGGTTTCGATAATGGCAACTTTGTCACCGGCTATGGGAGCATCTGTCTGCGCACTGGTTGGCTTATTCATGGTAGGAGGGGTAACTTGAGTAGTTTGGGTGGCTTGGGTGGTCTGACCATCTTGGGAGTTGGGAGCCACAGCTTTTTCAGCACAACCATTAAGCATAAAAACACTAAGAAAAGCTATAGCGAATGATGTGAATAAAAAAGTTGGGTTTTTCATAGAAGAGGTGTCGCTTGGCGACGGTTAATTGCTTTTTCATGTATATTTTGCTATTTTTGAGCCCGTTTTGCAATACTTCATGGCAATATTAAAAACCTTTTTCAAACCACGGCTATTTGTTTTGCGATGGCTTAACTGGCTGGCAGCAGTACGGTTACGGAGACTCCATCTTTTTATTATTGGTGTTACCGGTTCTATAGGAAAAACCAGCACTAAAGAGGCCATATATTGTGTTTTAGCAAAGCACTATCGGGTGCTTAAAAGTCCTAAGGGGTATAATACGGAGTTTGGTTTGCCTTTGACTATTTTGGAGCAAAATTCTGGATTTTCTTCGCCGTTGTTGTGGATAAAAACCTTACTTGGTGCTTTTTTTAAAGCTTTTTTTGGGGGAAAGCATTTACAGATGCTCGTGCTGGAAATGGGCGTAGATAAACCGGGGGATATGTCAGAGCTTTTGGAGCTGGTACATCCGCACATGGGCGTTTTTACCAATATTAAACCTGTGCATTTGGGGGAAGGCCAATTTAAGGATCAGGATGATATTTTTTTAGAAAAAAGTAAACTTATACGTACTTTGCCGCCAGGGGGTATTGCGGTTTTAAATGGTGATGATCCCTATGTTGCATCGCTGAAAATTACCCTTGAAGGCAAAACTATTTGGTATGGATGCTCGGACTGGGTGGATGTGAGAGCAGTAAAAGTAAAAGGAACGAATAAGGGGTTGGCGTTTACCATTATTTATAAAGGAGAGGCCGCAGATGGTTTTATACCAGCACTTGGGGATTTTCAGATTTATGTGGTTTTGGCGGCCGTAGCCGTTGCGGTGAATCGCGGCTTTACTTTAAAAGAGGCTATACAAGCTTTGGCAGATTATCGTTCACCACCGGGAAGAATGAACCCTCTTGAGGGCATTAAGGGTTCAACGCTTATTGATAGTTCTTATAATGCTTCGCCGGAAAGTATGAAGGAGGCTTTAGATATTTTAGAGCGAATGCCGGGGAGAAGAATTGCCGTACTTGGCAATATGAATGAATTGGGTGGTTATGCGGAGGCAAAGCATCGGGAAGTAGGCAACTTTATTTCTGGTAAAGCGGATATGTTGATTTCTGTGGGCGATTATGCCAAATTGATAGGGCAAGAGGCTATAAAAAAGGGTTTTTCTAAGCAGCAGGTTAGGCATTTTGAAGATGCCTTGCAGGCGGGCGAATACTTGCATGGCGAGCTGCAAGAAGGCGATACCGTGTTAGTGAAGGGATCACAAAATAAGATTCGCCTGGAGCGACTTATTAAGATGGTGATGAAATATCCAGAACGTGCTCGTGAAATGTTGGTACGACAGGATGAGATTTGGCAACATATTGATTAATATTATGGCAGACGCGCTACAATATAACTGGGGAGTTTTTGGCCACGATGAAAAATTACGAGAGCTGGAAAGCGATATGCGTGAAGGAAATATTGCCCATGCCTATCTTTTAGCGGGCTCGGATAATATTGGTAAATTTTTGGTCGCAAAGAAAATGGCCCATATTTTGCAGTGTGAAAATAATTATTGCCATGACTGTGCCGTGTGCCATGAGATTGAGAAGGGCTACCATAGCGACACTCTAGAAATTGTGGACGATGGAGAGTCGCTTAAAATTGAAGAGATACGTGCAGTTTTGACGCGCTTGCATTTGAGCAAACAAAGTCCTTACAAAATTTTGTTGATTCAGAATATTGAACGTATGCCACTGGAGGCTGCTAATGCCATGCTAAAAATCCTCGAGGATCCACCGGAAAGAGTTGTTTTTATTTTAACGACGAGTCGCCAACAGGAGGTTTTAGCGACCATTATTTCCCGCGTACGACTCTTTCGTTTTAAACGCTTGGGAGATTTAGAACTACAGCATTTACTGCATGAACTTTATCCCCTTACCGAAACCGACCAGGTGGCAATGTTGAGCTCTTTAGCTTTGGGGAGGCCTGGCGTTGCTGTCTCTTTTATGGAAAAGCCTGAACTTTATGATGTGTATCGCAAGATGTACGATGATATTTATATTCTGCTTAAAAAGCCCGACATCGCTTCACAATTTATGTATATTAGCGATTTAGTGAAGAGTAAAAAAGAGCATGACAACAGTGAATTGATCCGGGATTTTCTTGATATTTTCGTCACTGTAGCCAGAAAAGAGCTACTAGATGCGGTAGGGCGGGGTGATATTGAGCAGGAGCGAAGTCTTGTAAAGCTTGTTACCCGTGCACAAAAAGGGGCAGACCTATTAAAACATAATGTTAATGTTAAACTATTATTGGAAAATTTAATGCTTCACGTATGAGATCTCTTATTATTTTTATCGGCCTGGGTGTATTGGGATTTATTTTTCTTAAACGGTATTTAATGGTGGAAAAAGCTGTGAGTTTACATTCATTATTTTTCAGAAAAAGAGGTTTTTTGTTACATGGAGATAAGGCTCAAGATCAGGAAAAACATGAGCTTACGGCCAGTGAAATGATCCCTCATAAAGAAAGTGTTGATCCTAAAAGTTCGGCTAAGGCGACTATTCTTTTTAAGAAGGCTGAGATCCATTTAAATAAAGGGGATCTTAAAAATGCTGAGCGTATTTTTATTGAACTTTTGTCACTTGATCCAAGTTCGGTTGAGGCTCATCATAAATTGGGTTTAATTTACTTGAGCCAAGATCAGTTTGGTAAAGCTGAAAATATTTATCGTAAACTTGTGGTTACAGTAACAGATGATCCCGCTTATTTTAGTAATTTAGGAAGAGCTTTGTATAGTCAGAATAAGTTGGCGGAGGCTAAGGATTCATATAAAAAGGCTATCGAAATTGATGGCGCACGTGCGGGTAGGTTCTTTAGTTTGGGCCAAATTTTGCACGAACTTGAGGAGTTTGACGAGGCACTCGTCCATTTAAAAAAAGCCGTGGAGCTGGAACCGCGTAATGTTGATTATGCTATTTCGTTAGCGCATTTTTATGTTGGCAGGCAGATGCTACCGGAAGCTCGAGAAGTTTTACAGAAGGTACTTAAAACAGACCCAGCGAACGAAGAGGTTCTGGACTTGATGAATAAGTTAGGGGGGTAGGGGAATTTTTAGGTAGTTGCTGGCGCTGGAGTAACTGGCGGTACTACTACCGGGGCAGGGATGGGCACGTATTTGCTGTTAATGGTCTCTTTTTCTTCTTTGCCGTCTTTGGTGATGGTGCGATACCAGGTGTAGCTCATACCGCCGCCGTGGGGACCGTCAAGCGCTACGGTACGATCATCTTTGGTTCCGTAGAATTTAAAGTAGGCTTTTGAGCCCTCGCTATATGACTGAATTAAGAGGTGACCGGGCGTATCGTTGATAAATTTCACATCGGATACACCGGGGTAGATGGTGGCATCTAGGCCATTCCCATCAACCTGGCTATAATAGGCCACTTTCCAGGAGTGTGGTCGGCGTTCGGTAATGGGAAAACCTCCGCGTAATGCTGCACGATAAAGTGTGGTTGAAACCTGACAAATACCGCCGCCGTATTCGTATTCGATCTTATTTTGTTTGATAACTTTTTCTGGCAAAAACCCGTTGTCTTTATCTACCTCACCTAAATAATGGTTAAAGGAAAACTCTTCACCGGGAGCGATAATGAGCCCGTTATATTTTTGGATACCCACATCAATATTGTGCATGCGGTTAGCTGGCGATCCATAATAGGAGGTATAGGCTGAAGCCACAAGCTCTTGGATACCAAGCTCTTTTAAATTATCGCTAACGGTTAGGGCGGCAGGTTCTATTTCGATGGGGAGCTCTACTTGATCTGCTCCGCTATTTACTGCAAGCGCAATGGCATCCATAAGTTTTGTGCGGGGTACGTGCTTACCGTCTTGCCCCTTACCTTCAATGACAACTGTACCATCTTCATTTTTAGTAATTTTTACCGAAGAGGTTGGCACTTCAATATTTTTCATTAAATTATCTACTAAATACTGTTCAAGTTTATCCGCTTTAAGCTCTATATAAATGGTGGGATCCAATTTGATATTGGTATCGGTGGCTGTATCGGCTTGACCATTGGCAATAGCGATTGGCAAAGAGAGATCATTATTACTGAAATTAACATTGGTTTTTTCAGAGAAACTAATAGCATCAAGGTGGTCGGCGAGCTTGAGTTGTAATTTTTTACCTTCACCAACAAGCATGATCGGTTTTTGGATGAGGCTTAGCAGATGGTCTTTTTGCGACTGTAGCTCCCTGGCTGTGACACGAGGCGTTTCTGCTTCAACAGAAAGAGCTATTGGGTCAGCCTGGAGTTCCTGTAAGTTTTTATTCAGGGCGGCTAAAAGTTTGCTGCGTTGAATCATGATACCGGGCGCTTCTGCCTCTATTTGAAAGCCATTTTCACCAATACTAAAATGGGCATTTTTTGCTCGTTGATCTTGAAGGGCAAATTTTTGTTCTAAAATGTTAAGCGCTTCTTCATTATCAAGAGTGTATTTGAAAGCGAGATCTCTTGTGGTGATAAGGGTTGTAAAGAGCTGAAACGGTGCGCTTTTTTCAAAACGAAAAGAGGGAATGGTATTGAGCGTTTGATCAAGATCCATATGTACACCTAGGGCTTGGGGAGAAAGTTCAATGGTTTGATCTTGGTACTTAAAAGAGGGGTGTGCCTTGTTGTAGCGCTCCACTTCGGAAGTTAGGCGAGCTTTGGCATCGGCGTAAGGTAAATAACCTATAGCTATGTTTCCTACCGTGGTTCGAGGAAAAACGCGGCCAGAAGAATGTAGTTCTAAAACTAGAAGGATAGCTGTTACCGCAAGGATTCCAGTGAGATAAATAGCGCCTGTTTTAAAAATTTTAGTGGTGTGCTTTTTAAAATTGTGGAGTTTATCCGGGTCGAGGTCATTTTTAAAATTAGCAACAAGGCTATGAATAACTTTGGCATGGGGCGATGGCTCCTTGGAAGGAGCGGCTTGTTGATTTGAAGACGCGGCCTGTTGAGAAATTTCTTCGGCAACAAGTTTAGGCTTTTTTGCAACATGCGTCTGTTGTTTATCCTGCTTTTTCTTCTTGGCTTTACCCATGAGAAAGTTAATGAAAAAATGCGCTTTCTTTCTTACTCCCCTTTATATCGTTTTCGGCTCCGAAGTATTACAAAACTTTTATAAATTAATCAACTTCGTTTGGTATTTTCTTAAGAGGGGTGGAATTTTGCGTATTTTTATTGGGGGATTTTGGTGAAAGCTTTTTTGCTTCACCGGAAAAAAGTACCGACTTAAGTGCTGAAAAAAATGGGTTTTTCGCTGGCGTGGATGCTTTTTTGGGCGTAACACTCATCCCAATCACGGAACCTACGGCCGCGCCCACGATTGCGCCCATAACTAACTTATCGAGTTTATTAATTTTTTTGGGCTGCAAAGGAGCTGCTTGCCCTTCCGGCGCGGCCTCCTGACCTGGTTCTGAAAAAAGGCCTTGCTGGCGAGGATCTAGCTGCGCTTCTTCTTTTTGTGCCTCCTTTGCTTCTTCCTCCTGTTTTTTTGCTTTCTTTTTACCGAATCCAAACATTGGAGTGAAAGTTAAAAAATAGTCTGATTCAGGGTTGTGTTGCTGCGCTACCTGCGTTGCACGCTAATCGTACTGAATATAAATTTTGAGTCCTCTTAGCAATTTTATTGCACTTAAGGCTGCATTGCAACCATTCCCTACGCTTGAAGCTACCTGGGGGGGGCTACCTGTACAATCACCGGCGGCGAAAAGGCCTTTGATATTAGTATTTCCATCCATATCTACTTTAATGTAGTTGTTGGTGGTTTCTAGTCCAAGTTTTTTAGCAAAGGCCGTAGCTCCAGCTACGCCAATAGCCATAAATACACCTTCGGTTGGGAGTTCTGCGCCATCGGTAAAGATGAGTTTTTCCGCTTTGTTATTACCGGTAAGTTCTTTAATGCGGACGGTTTTTTGTTGTTTGATGTTGGCGGCCTGGAGCTGTTCTGCGATCTCTTTAGAAAAACTAAAATCTTTGCCATGGCTTAGCATTGTGATGTCTTTGGTATAGTTTAACAGCTGCAAGGCTTCTTCCCCGGCATAATTACCATTGCCAATGACCACCACTTTTTTATTGCGGAAGAAAAAGCCATCACAAATAACGCAGTAGGAAACGCCTTTTCCTGTAAACTCTTTTTCGTTTTTGATGCCACTGAGGGCGTAACTTTGGCCGGTAGCTAAGATTATTGTTTTTGCTTTGTATTCCTGCTGTTTGTCGTCCTTGGCTATGAAAGTGCCGTCGTCTTGAATTTTGATGTCGACGATTTCGGTTTCTACATGTTCTGTTCCAAACGCCTTTGCCTGTTCCAAACCAAGGAGCGCAAGTTCTGGCCCGGTTGGCGCTTTAGGAAACCCAAAATAATTAGCAATAATGTGCGATTTATAAAGATTACCTTTACGATAATCGCCGAAAATAATGGTTTTAAGCTGGGCACGTGCTGCGTAAATTGCGGCGCTCAGTCCAGCGGGGCCGCATCCTACAATGAGAACA
Organism: uncultured Candidatus Peribacteria bacterium; assembly: GCA_964389195.1. Taxonomy (GTDB): domain Bacteria; phylum Patescibacteriota; class Gracilibacteria; order UBA1369; family UBA1369; genus CAYMDR01. The sequence continues at coordinate 9,246 of CAYMDR010000020.1, forward strand.
TCATATTCTAGGGGGAGAGCCATGATTATTTTTTACCTAAAGAAGTAGAAGCGGCCGCAGTAGCTTTAGCATAATCCGTGGTGGTGATGCGACGAATAATATTCACTTTGATTTTTCCGGGGTAGGCAACGTTTTGTTGAATTTCACCGGCAATATTTTTTGCGAGATCGCCCAAATCGTCGTCTTGTAATTGTGATGGCTCTACCAATACACGAATTTCACGTCCTGCAGAGATGGCAAAAACTTTACTTACGCCTTCATATGAGTTGGCGATACCCTCGATAGCTTTGATTCTTTCAATGTATTTTTCAATGGACTCTTGGCGAGCCCCGGGTCGCCCGGCAGAAATAGCATCGCCGGCTTTTACCAGCATCGCTTCTGCTGTACGCTGGGGGATAGCATCGTGATGCGCCCAAGCGGCGTGAGTTTCATCTTCGGGGAAGCTAAATTTGTCCATGATCTCTTTAGTGAGCGCATCGTGGGAACCGCCAACCTCCTGATCGATCGCTTTTCCTAAATCATGGAAGAACCCACCAACTTTACAGGTTTCCATATTTAAACCCAGTTCATTACCCAGCATGAGCGTAAAATTCCCGACTTCGAAGGAGTGTTTAAGAATATTTTGGCCGTAACTTGTTCTAAACTGTAATCGCCCCACAATTTTAGCAAAATCATCAGGCAAATTGCGCCCCTGGAGTTCAAGCTGTTTAATGGTATCGCGTCCAATTTTAATAAGGGCTCTTTCCGTTTCGAGGCGTGCCTCATCAACCTTTTGACGAATTTTTTCGGGGGTGACGATGCGTTCTCTGGTGAGCTTTATTAAAGCTTCGCGAGCAATGTGTTTTTTAACTAAATCGAAACAGGAAATATTAATGGTGTTCGGTGAATCGTTAAAGATAATGTCTACACCAGTGAGTTCTTCGATAAGCAATAAAAACTCGCCATTTTTACCAATGAGTTTGCCTTTGGTTTCATCACGAGTAAGGGTGATGGAGGTGGTTTTCTTTTCAACGGAGGTTGGGCTGGCATAGCGCTGGATGGCTCCTACAATCATATTTTTAGCGATGCGTACTTTTTCTTCACTCAAATACTCTTCGTAACGGCGTAGGCGATCTTCCCGCATAAGCTCAAGATCACGCATGAGTTCCTGCAAGATTTCTTCCTTAGCCTGTTCTGTACTTTGGCCGGTTTGTTCCGAAAGTTTTTGCACGTACATTTTTTTACCACCTGCATTTTTCTGTTTAAAGTTTTCGATGGTGTTATTTTCTTCCTGAACTACAGCGAGAATTTCTTTAGTTTTTTGCTCTTTTTTCTGGAGCTGTTCTTGCTTGGAGATTAAAAGGTTTTCTAGACGCTTAAACTGCTCTTTAGATTTTTCCTCTTCTTCATGGCTGCGGATTTTAAGGCTTTGGGTACGCTCTTTAGCTTGCTGATAGATGTTTTCTGCTTCCTGCAATGCTTTGGTAACTTCGGATTCTGCTTTTTTTTCGGCTGCACTAAGGCTTATTTCTTGGGGCTTTAAAAAGAGGTACCCCCCAGCAAAGCCGGCGATGAGCGCCCCGAGAGAGATAGCAATAGTGTTAACATCTGGAAACATGTTGTGGGAGAGTTTTAAGTGACAGCCCTTGGATTATACTCGAAATCTATTGTTGTAGTAGAGCCATTAGCGCTTGACTATTTATCACTACATGTTATTTTAGCTAGAACTTTTAGTACTTTTTGGAGTTGAGACTTGGTGGTTTGGCGACCTAAGGTAAAACGGATACTATTTTTTACTTGGTTTTTGGAAAGGCCAATTGCCGTTAAAACGTGGGATGGCTCAAGCGCGCCAGCAGTACAGGCGGAGCCAGCAGAGGCGCAGATGCCTTCCATATCGAGACGGAGTAATAGCGATTCCGCATCCATCTGGGGCACGAAAATATTGATGTTGTTGGGTAGTCGGATGGTAGGGTGGCCGTTGAGTTTTAGGCCGGGAATTTTAAGGAGTTCGCAGGTGAAAAAATCGCGTAAGGTTGTTAGGCGTTTTGCTTCTTTAGCCTTTTTGGTTTCGGCGATTTTGAAGGCTTGTGCAAAGCCAACGATGGCAGCTACGTTTTCGGTGCCGGCGCGGAGGCGGAATTCTTGTCCTCCACCAAAGAGCAAAGGCGCTATTGGCGATTTTTCTTTTACGTAGAGAGCTCCTATGCCTTTTGGTCCGTAGATTTTTGCGGCATTGATGGTCATAAGCTGTACACCAAGTTCATTTGGCTGGATAGGTAAAGCGCCGGCCGCCTGGCAAGCATCGGTGTGGAATAAGACTCCTTTTTTGTGCAAAATTTCAGCAATTGCTTTAAGATTTTGGATAGTTCCTATTTCATTATTAGCGTAGATAATGGAGGTAAAAATGGTTTCCGGCCGAATAGCTTTCTCTAGGTCGATAAGAGAAATAACCCCACTAGCATCAACCGGTAGGTGGGTAACTTCAAACCCTTTGCGTTCTAATTGGGCAAGCGGCTCTATTATGGATGGGTGCTCAATAGTTGTGGTAATAATGTGGTTTTGGCTGCTATTTTTACCAGCGGCTAAACCAAAAACTGCCCAATTATTTGCTTCTGTGCCGCTGCTGGTGAAAATAATTTCTTTGGGTTTGCACTTTAAGATAGTTGCTATATCCAGGCGAGCCTGTTCGATAGCATTACGCGCCTCTCGTCCTATACTATAAATACTAGAAGGGTTTCCATAGTGGCTCTTTAAACAGGGGAGCATCTTTTTTAATACCGATGCGTCCAGAGGAGTTGCGGCAGCGTAGTCTAAATAGATCATGTTGATGCCCGTTCGCTGAAGGTAATATCCGTAGGTATATCAAATTTACTATCGGGCACATCGACATTTACCTCTATTTTAGAGGCCGTTACAGTGCTATCGATATTAGCATCGGGGAAATTATTACGTTCATAAAGGGCTATACCATTCCAAAGACACACCTCACGAACATCTTGAAAGGTATAAACGTCACAGGTTTGGCCAGCTATTACTCTTTGTTCACTTGGTTTAATTGTTCCATCCGTAGAGCCGGCTCCTAAAGCCGCTTTATTTAAAAATGCCATTCTTTCAGACTCTGGAAGCTCTTTTAGTTTTTGGTAGGTAGGATTTTTTTCTACCTTAATACCGGTTTTACGATTCAGATCAATTTGGTACATTTTTTCACCAAGATCGATTAACAGGGTATCTATTTTTTCTTCAGTTCCACTAATTTTACTCACCGCATGGGTTTCATAAAGAGCCTTATCTTCTTTAAGATAGATGGTGGTGCTCCCTTCAATACTTCCAACCTTATTTAACTCAATAATAGCTGACGTAAAGCTATATGGTGTGACTTTTTTCTGAAATAAAGAACATCCGGTTACTACTAAAGTTAGGGCAAGGAGAGTGATGAGTACGGTCTTTTTTCTCATGGGCTGGAAAGTGCTAATTACTTTTATCCGAAATTACCATACTTTGCCATTTTTATCAAACGGTTATTTATATCCATATTAAAAGGTTTTGTTCATAGTTATTTTTTAGTTTTGTTGAGAAGTAATATGTTTTGAACTTTTTATTTTTAGATTATTTTCTATACCCCTTAATTCACTATTCCCTCCACCACCTTAAAAGTTACAACCTATAGGTAAGCTATTTTTATTGACTTTTCATCGGTTTATACACAGGTTTTGAATATTTTTTTAAAGTTTTACAGATATACTCTAACCACCTTTAAACCTTTAATTTCCTTTAATAGGTTACTTATTATCACTTTTTTAATAAAAACTTTTAAACATATAAACTGTAAATAGGTATTTTTAATCAACCCCTTATTACTATTACTAAATAATAAATATTTATATTTCTTTTTATAATAACAGTAAGCAAATTGTTTATAAAAATGTTCAAAGAAAATCATATTGTTTTTACAGGAAAGATAATTATAATGAAGCGGCATTTAGCAATATTTCATTTCTACCCATGAAGCTCATTTGTGCTCAAGTTGATTTAGAGCGCGCTCTTAATATCGTAAGTAAAGCGATCACCCCAAACACCACCTTACCCGTTTTGAATAATATTTTATTGAAAGCGGAAGGTAAAAGCTTATTCTTTGCAGCCACTAATTTAGAGGTGGCTATCCAATATTTTATTCCAGCAGATATAAAAAATGAGGGAAGTATAACAATTCCAGCAAAGCTTTTAGGTGCATATATAAATCTTTTAAAAGATGATAAAGTTGAAATTTCTTTATTAGAAGGGGAAACAATACAGATTAAATCTGTAACTTCTCAGACTAAAATTAAAGGAATTAATGCCCATGAATTTCCAGCTATTCCAAAAATAGAGAAAGAAAATATTATTAAAGTATCAACAAAAGATTTTGATATGGCGATTACCCAAACCGCCTTTTCTGCCTCTACTAATACTTCACGTCCGGTTTTATCTGGAGTATTTTTTGATGTAAGTAAAGATAGTGTGAAGATAGTTGCTACTGATAGTTATCGTGTAGCTGAAAAAACGTTGTAACTTAAAGAAAAAACAAATATTAATATTCAATGTATTGTCCCAGCACGAACCGTTATGGAGCTTGGGAAGATTTTAAATAAAGCCCAGGAGGCCGATGTAGAGATTAGTATTTCTAAAAATCAAATTCTATTTAGTGTTGGCGATGTTCAGTTAATGTCACGCCTAATTGAGGGAAAATTTCCTCCATATGAGAAGATAATTCCTAAGGAAACTAAGACTAAATTGGAGGTTGGAGTTGAGGCTTTGGCGAATGTGGTAAGACGAGTAAGTTTATTTGCTCGAGAAAATAATAACAGTATTAAAGTTTCTGCTACTAATGATGGGAAATTAAGTATATCTACCGATGAGACGAAGGTTGGTGAAGAGAAGGCGCAAATTGATGTTAAAACTAATGGCGAAAATAATAAAATTGCCCTTAATGCACAGTACCTTTTGGATGTTTTAAACTATATTCAAAGCGAAACGGTTATCTTAGAAATTGATGATAAACTTTCACCCGCTATTATTAAACCAGTGAAGAATAGTGATTATGTCTATATTATAATGCCGCTCAAGATTTAGTTTTGTGAAAAACATTAACAATCTTATACGCTATTTCCCAACCGTCCAAAATAAGCGCGTTTTGGATCTTTTTAAGTCGAGAAAAAATATTACACTTTCTGGTAATAGTAATAACTCTTCTAAGGTTTTTGTTTTTGCTGATATTGCCAGAGAATGTCACGATTTAAATACGGTTTTATGGGTAGTAAATGACCCAACGGAACAAGACAATGTTATAAGATTATTAAAGATGTGGACAGATTTTTACGTGTTTGCTTATGCGCTTACACCTACGGATATTAACCGCTCACGCGAGGTGGAGCAGGAAAATCGTTTTAAGATGGTTGAGTTTATAGGGAGGATGGCTAATAAAAGACGTAAAATTATTGTTACACCCTATACTCACTTAATGACCAATCTTCCTGATATTAAGGAGATTGGGGCAGGAACCATGCGTTTGCATAATGGTGATAAGGTGGGCGTTACAGATCTTTTTGAGAAGTTAATTGATTGTGGTTATGAGGTTTCTGATGATACTTTTTTAAAGAAAGGAACTTACCATAGGAGCGGAGAGGTTTTAACAATTTTTCCGATTAATCATGAACAGCCCGTAAGGGTTGATGTTGGTTTTGATGAGGTTGGGAAGATAACTTTTTTTGATCCTAAGACGAAAGAAAGTACGCATGAGGTAGATTTGTTAGAAATTGTGCCGGTTAAATTTACTAGTTTTGACCATTCAATTGCGGATTATTTTGATAAGGGGACTGTGTTAATTGAGGACGAGTTGGATATTATTGATGAGTTTTATGATGCCTGGAATGCTACTTTTGACGAAGTTTATGGGAAAATTTATTCCATAGCTTTTGTCTCTTTTAATGAGGATGATGAAAGCCATCAGCATCTTCATTATATTTCGGTTATTAAATATAGAGGAGCCTACGATCTTGCCAATGATATGCGAGAGAAACATCGCGATGGATGGAGGGTTTTAGTTTTTACTAAAGATGCCACGGAAATAAAGAATATCTTAGGTGAATATAATATTAGTTATCATCAAGGTTTTGACGAAGAGCTGAATTTAGATGAGGGGATTTTTTTTGTACCGGTTGATAAAGAGGATGTTTTCCCGAATGCTTTTCAAAATCCCGAGCTAAAATTTGCTCTGATTAGCGACAAGGAGATATCTTCACTTAAAGAGGAAAAGAAAAAAATTTTTAATCAAAAAGTGTATTTAGACTTTTTGACCAGCTTAAAACTTAATGATTATGTGGTGCATGTTAATCATGGTATTGGTAAGTTTTTGGGTCTGGAAAAACGTACGGTAGATGATGTTACTCGTGAATATTGAAAGATTGGTTACGCAGAAA
>CAYMDR010000020.1:15689-15943 GCA_964389195.1 uncultured Candidatus Peribacteria bacterium
TGATAAGCTTTTTATTCCAGTTGATCAGGCCGATAAGGTTAATAAGTTTATTGGAGCCGATGAGCAACCTCCTAAGTTAACACGGTTGGGATCAGCTGAATGGAATACCATTACTAAAAAGGTTCAGAAAGAGACGGAAATTATTGCCAAGGAACTTTTGATGCTTTACGCGCAACGCAAAAGCGCCAAAGGGTTTGCCTATAAGCCTGATACCGATGTACAGCGTTTGTTTGATGAGAAGTTTCCTTATGAAG
>CAYMDR010000021.1:0-6411 GCA_964389195.1 uncultured Candidatus Peribacteria bacterium
TAATTCGTCTACCTTTCTTTTATAAGCCGCACGACGGACATCAAGTTTAGTTGGGTGTCCATAGTAGGGTGTTAAATCGATATGGGAATCTGAACCTTCGGGCTCAGAAGGATCAACTTGAAATTTTAATGCATTGCCTATAGCCCCAATTTTTCCTGGTTCAATTCCTCCTTCTGATATTCTACCTTTAAAGCCTGCTTTTTCTAATAATGTAACAGCTTTAGTTGCAGACGAATTAGTAAAAACTGTTGCAAGAGCATTAGCTCGTAACCTGTCTTCCAATACACCAATAGCATCCTCTTCAATATGAGAATGTGGGAGCGAAGCTTTACTGGCAAAATTATAAACTTGAAAACGCCAATCTTTTTGAGCAAGAAAATCGCTAATAGCAGTGGTAAGTTTACTTTTTGTACCACCTTCTTCTGCAAGCCTACGTTTAAGAAAAATCTCGAGCGCTGGAGGTGTTAATAAATAATGATCCACTGCTGGAGACACTGGGACTGGTGTGCCATTGGTAGAAGGGAAACTTGCCCAATATTCTGGTTGCGCACGATTTGGAAAAACTACCTGCAACATGGCAACTTTCATTCCTTCAAAAACTTCATCCTGAGGTAACCCAATTGCTTTGGCAACATATTCAGCAGCAGCAATCATGTAGTATTGAACTTCATCATTGCTTTCCCCATTGAGGGCAGCATTTATATCAATAGAGTTCAGCGTGCCATCAAGGTCATATAATTCAAGTGTGCGATCAGCCATATAAATTCTTAAATAAATTTTATGGGAGCAATAATACCAAGGTTCTAAAATATGTCAAAAAATATACAGCTAAAGATGCTTAAATAGGCTTTAGGTTTTTACCTATTTTTGCAGCAATTTTATACGCTCCGGCATTGATGGATGGCTGGAGGTTATTTTGCTGAGCCAGATGAAAAAACCACGTTCAGTTTTGGGCTGATTGATGTACTCTTCGATGCTTACTTCTTTGGCGATAAATTTTCCGGTCACAACTTTTAGTAAGGCTTGGGCAACAATGTTGTGATCTTTAACAATAGCAAGTGCGCCTTTATCGGCTGAAAGTTCTCGTGCTCGGGAGAGCATGGATCCTAAGAAGGGTAAAATTCTAAAAGGGATGAGCAGAAATCCATAATTGATATGTTTAAGTTTGATGTGAGTTAATTCATGGGCGGCCACGGCGTGAAGTTCGGCGAATTTTTCACCTTCCACGAGGGCTTCAATAAGGTCGGCATAAAACACGACCATTTTCTTGTGGGATATTTTTACAGCAAAAGCATTTAAAGCACCGCCTGAATGGATAATATAGGCATTGGGAACTGTTTTTAGGCCAAGTTCTTTGGCCGTCTCTTCATAGATTTTATAGAAAGAAGCGTACTGTTTTGGGCTTATTTTGATTCCATTTAAGCGGATGTGAGCCATGGCGAGGGCGGTGCTCATATAGGCAAAGGCTAGGAAAAATAGTAGGTAAAAGTCCATAACTGGTAAAATAGCGGCAGGTGACGGGTTTTGCTTTTTAAGGTAAGCTATTGCCTCTTTTTGTGCCTCTGCTGGAATTTTATCTGCTGTTAAACAGGAAGCTGTCATGCCATAATCTTTTGCCGCTTGATTAGTGATGGTGTAGTAGCCTTCTTCCCCATACTCTTCATCTTGGTAGAAATAGGTGCAACCGTCTTTGAGTGAAGGTTCTGGTGGAAAAAAAAGATAGGTGTGGAGTCCTAGAAAACCCATCCACATCAAGATTGAAAAGACGATAGCCATGGGGAAAAGTATTTTTTCTTTGGTGGTTTTAAGATTGGATGTTTTCATGAAATTGTTAGGGTTAGGATGTAAGGTGTGGGTCTTATTTTTGGAGTTCTGTTTTTAAAGTGAGAGCATTTTTTTTACCTATAACCGTTGCTAGTTCATCAAGGTTGGCCTGTTTTATGGCATCAATCGAGCCAAAATGGCGGAGGAGTTTTGTTTTAAAATGGGGTCCGATGCCGGCGATTTCATCCAGGGCGGAAGAGGTGGTGGCTTTGAGGCGAAGTTTTTGATGGTAGGTAACGGCAAAGCGGTGGGCTTCATCACGAATGTGTTGGATAAGGTGTAGGATGGGGCTGGATTTTTCAAGTTGGATGGAGGCAGAGTTGCCAGGTGTAAAAATTTCCTCTTCACGTTTGGCGAGGGAACACATAGGCAGGCTGAGGTGGTACTTTTCTAAGGCTTTAATAGCCGAGCTTAGCTGTCCTTTGCCACCATCTATGATCATGAGATCCGGTTTTTTCTTGAAAGAGCGGTCTTCATTTTGCTTTAAGCAATCATAAACCAGGACGAGTGTATCCTGTGGTAATGAGAACGACTCGGGGATTTTTTTTACTTGAATGCAGCCGTTTTCTTCAAAGTGGTTTTGTTGTTTTGGGTGAACCATGAAATAAAGCCGTTCTACTTTATGTTTTGCGGAAAATTTTTTTATTAAAAGTGGCAAATCTAGTGGTTCGGTGTTAAATATTTTTTCGATAAGGACTTTTTTATCTGCGGTTATGATGGCTTGTAAAAAGCCGATAGCTGTTTTTTCTTTTTCGGTCTCTTTTTCTATGATGTAGATAGTTTTGTTTTCAGTGGGCTGCTTGGTGGGCTTGGTAGATAATTTTTCAGCAAGCCAGGTGGTATCTTTTTTGGTAGCTTTTCGCAATTTAAAGGCGTTGGCGGCCAAAGATGGTTTAAGGTATTTGAGGCGACGTGTGAGGGTTTCTTCCATAGAGGCAAAGTCATTGGGAGCACCGGCCTCTTCTTGGCTTAATTTAAAGTGGCGGTAGTCCTCTTTTTTGGGAAAACCATTTTCAAAAACCACCATGGAAGATACGGTTTCTGTTCCTGAGAAATGAGAAATATCGTAGCACTCCAGACGGTATGGTATTTTTTGAAGATTGAGGATTTCTTGTAGCCCCTCTAAGGCCTCTTGTCGTGATCCTTTTTCGTGGCTCTGCCATTTTACTTGGCTTTGGCGAGCAAAACTTTGGGCATTGCTTAAGGAAAGTTCCAGGAGGTGGTTTTTTTTGCCTCGTTCGGGGACGATGAGCTCAACTTTAGTGCCTTTCATTTGGCTGAGCCAAGCGGAGATGGTATCTATTTCTTCAATGCTATGAGGGATTAAAATTTCTTTGGGGATGTCGGTAGCTTTTTCGTAGTATTGTTCAATAAAGGCGTTGAGGGCATCGGGGTCTTCTTGTAAATCATTGTTATATTGAGAAGAGTTATTGGGGGTTGCTTTAAAAATGAAGTTTTCTTGGTTTATGAGTTTGCCGCTGCGTAGCTGAAAAAGATTGAAATAAATTTTGTCATCTTGTTCCACATAGTTAATGATATCTAAATCTTTTTGGTGCGGATCACTGATGCGCTGTGGTTCAATGATCTCTTCTACGGCTTTTAGTTTATCGCGGATAGCTGCGGCAATCTCAAATTTTTTTTCGAAGGCAGCTTTACGCAGATCTTCTTGGACTTTTTTTAGGATCTCTTCATGTTTTCCTTCTAAAAAGTCGATGACTTGATCAATCATCTTATGGTATTCCTCTGAACTTACACTTAAAACGCAGGGACCTATGCAATGAGTGCGGTGGTATTCCAGTTGTGATTCCGAAAAAGTTTTTTCCCATTTTTGTTCGCTGTGAGCGGTATAATCGATAGCTAAAGTACAGTTACGAAAAGGAAAAACGCGTTTTAAGATTTTTAAGGTTTTGATGACTTTATGGGCTGCTGTTTTTGGTCCAAAATAGCGCGCCTTATCTTTATAGACTTTGCGTGTTAGGTAGATGCGTGGATAGGGTTCGTGGATGTTTATTTTAATGTAGACATAACTTTTATCATCTTTCATTAAAATATTGTATTTGGGGCGGAGCTCTTTGATGATGTTTGTTTCTAAAAGCAGAGCTTCTAGTTCACTACCAACAACGATATATGCGATGTCAGCAATCTGTTCAACCATTTTTTGAGTGCGCATCATTTTTTCGGTACTGTTGAAGTAGCTAGCAACACGGTGGCGCAGATTTTTAGCTTTTCCTACATAGATGATCCTCCCCTCTTGATCTTTCATTTTATATACGCCCGGTTTTGACGGCAGGCTTTGAACGATGTTATTTAAATAGGCTTTGATGTCGATTTTCTGGTTATCCATGGATAAAAAAGATAGTACATGAGGTGGTCTCGCTTAGTGTAAGCTTTTTGATTATAGTATAGTTAGTCATTTTGTGAATTTATTTATGAAGCATCAGGATGGTTTTCAGTTGCCGCGAACGTTGAAAGAAAGTGTGTATGCCACCATCGCTTTTTTTGATATTTTTGATTTTCCTTTAACCCTCCGTGAAATTCACCGTTATTTATTGGGTGTACGTACTTCAGAAAAGGAGCTTTTTGATTTTCTGGAAAAGGAAGAAAAGGTTGATTTTGCGGAAGGGTACTATTTTATGAAAGGTCGAAGGGGTTTGGTAAAGGTGCGTCGAGAAAGGTTAAAGATTGCTCATCGCTATTGGCATAAAGTTAAAACCTATCTTCCCTGGATATGCCTTATTCCTTATGTGCGAATGGTGGCTGTTTGTAATACTTTGGCTTTTGATAATCCTACAAAGGAGAGCGATATTGATCTTTTTATTATTACGGCTAAAGGGAGGTTATTTTTAGTACGAACCTTAACGACAATTTTATTTAGTTTACTGGGGGTTAGGAGACATAATAATAAAATTTCTGAACGTTTTTGCTTAAGTTTTTTTATTAGCGAGGAGGCGTTGGTTTTGAAAAATATCCAAAGAGGTAAGGGTGATATTTACTTCCCTTATTGGTTTATGACCTTAAAACCTTTGTACGGTAAAAAGATGTTTGAAGATTTTATGACTGTTAATTCCTGGCTTCGTGACTATTTCCCTGGAGGGATTTTATTTGATGAACGAAAATTGTGGAAAGAGCGAGCCCCAGGTTTTTTTGCTAAGCTTCAAGAATATATTTTAAATTTAGGTTTCGGTAGTTTTTTAGAAAAGAGGCTGGAACAGTGGCATATTAAGAGGCACAAAAAAAATGCCCAGCACTTGGGAGATTTGGCTTCGGTGGTAGTGAATGGAAAGATGCTAAAATTTCATAATATTGATCGGCGCGATGAGTTTGCCCAAAAATTTCAAGAGCGCTTAGCATCTTTGTTGATGTGTTGATTTTTCTTAAAAACCATTCTGATGGCTGTTCCGGTAAAAGGCCATCTTTTGCGAATCTCATTTTCTAAATATCTTCTATAGGAAAAATGGACAGCTTTTGGCTCATTCATGCGAAAGGCGAAGGTTGGTGGATTTACGCCCACCTGTTCTAAACCGTAAAATTTAGCCAACATATTGGAAACACGGCTTGGTTCATTTTTGTACACGGTTTCTTTTAAGAACCCCTTTAAATTAGCGTTGTCGATATGTTTGAAACGCTCAAGTTGGATTTGGTCAGCTATTTCTAGGATTTTTTCAACATTAGCTTTTTTTAGAGCTGATGTGAAAATAGCCGGAGCCCAAGGTAAAAACTCAAAACGACTTCGGAGTAAACGAATGGTTTTTGACTCATCTCTTTCACGATCATCCATAAGATCGGTTTTGTTGACGATAATCATCAGACCTTTATTGGCTTCTAGCGCATAAGCGGCGATATGTTGATCTTGTTTACGAATCCCCTGTTCAAAATCTAAAATAAGACAAACAACGTCAGATTTTTCTATACCTTGTAAACTTCTAAAGGTACTTATTTTCTCTAAGCCTTTTTCAATTTTGCCCCTTCGTCTTAAACCGGCGGTGTCGATTAAATTATATTTTTTATCATTCCAGGTTATTTCGGTATCGGTGGCATCACGAGTGGTTCCGGGAATATCTGAAACAATAACTTTTGGTTTTCCTAATAGGGCATTTACGAGCGAAGATTTGCCAACATTAGGTCGTCCTATAAAACAGATATTGGTGGTGTCGCTACTTTCGGTTTGCCATACCGGTTTTTTGAAACCAAGTTTATGGATTTTTTTATTGGCGGCCTCGATAAGCTCTTCTATGCCGATGTTATGGTAAGCCGAAATGGTTAATGGTTCACCAAAACCTAATTTAAAAAGTTCGTGAAGATTGTATTCAGCAATATTATTGTCGATTTTATTAGCGATAAAGAGGATCTCTTTTTTAGCTTTTCTTAATTTATTAGCGGCCTCAATATCGTTAGAGGTGAGAACCTCTTTAGCATTTACCATAAAGAAAATCAGGTCAGCCTCTTCTATAGCCAGTTCCGCTTGGGCCTGAACATCGGCTTCGATGCTTTCTTTTTTGCCGTAATCAACCCCGCCAGTATCTACCAGGACCACCGGTACTTTATCAAAATCGGTATGGTAATAAATACGGTCACGAGTGGTTCCCG
>CAYMDR010000021.1:6421-10932 GCA_964389195.1 uncultured Candidatus Peribacteria bacterium
ATTTCAGAGGTGATAGCCAATCTTTTACCGGCAAGGCGGTTAAAAAGTGTTGATTTTCCCACGTTGGGGCGCCCTACAATGGCAACTACCGGTAAAATGTGCTGGGTGGATTTCATGTGGTTTATGGATGGAGAGATAGTTGACGCTGCGGTATACTACTCTTAGCAGAGCTTATTTACAATTCACTATGGCCTTTTCTTTAGAGAAATACCAGCAAATATGTCAGGAAATTGAAAGAATTTGTGTAAAAGTAGGTCGAAATCCTGCTGAAATTAAGCTTTTGGCTGCCACTAAATATGCTGCGGTGGAGGATATCAATAAGGCTCTTGAGGCAGGTATAGATCTTATTGGGGAGAATAAGGTACAAGATGCCCAAGGAAAATTTGCTATTATTTTACCTTCTCATCGACATTTTATCGGTCATCTTCAGGGAAATAAGGTTAAAGTTGCGGTAAGTCTTTTTGAGATGATAGAGAGTGTGGATAGCTTAAAACTGGCAACAATCATTCAAAAAGAGGCGCTTATGGCCAATAAAGTTATGCCGATTTTGCTGGAGGTTAATATTGCCAATGATGCTCATAAATTTGGTTTTAAGGCCGAGGAGGTTTTGCCGGTATTGGAGAAACTTCAAGCGATGAAAGCTCTGAACGTGAAAGGTTTAATGGGGATGGTACCTTTTTCTGAGAATAGTGAGGAGGTTCGTCCTTTTTTTCAAGAGATGCACGATCTTTTTGTGAAAGCCAAGAAAATCTACCCTGCTATTGATACGCTTTCCATGGGGATGAGCCATGATTATAAAGTTGCCATAGAAGAAGGCAGTACAGAAATCCGTATTGGAAGTTTGCTCTTTAACTGATAAGATTCTACGTAGAGTTTAATTTTTCCCTTATGCGTATTTTTCGATCTATAATTATTTCGGCAAGTTGTTTCTTGCTTCTTTCGTTTTTGGTACCGCCAGCTTTTGCGCAGGTTACGCTTTTGCCTAAGGCTGATGATTATATTGACTGTGATTTCATGTTGAATGAATATGAAATTTCGGGTGAATTTCCAACAGAAGGTGAACGGACTGCCCATGAAGCGCAAAAGTCGGCAGATAATTATACAGATTTATCTGATGCTTATGCTAAAAAGTCTGCTGATGTAAAGGCTAAGGATGATGTTTGTAATAATTTTGATAATGCTGAAGGTTGTTCTGAAAATGATAAAGCTAAGGAGTCTTTAGCTAAAGATCAGCAAGCAATAGATGAAGCTAAACAGCAAATGGAAGCAGATCAGAGCTTTGCCAATGCTAACGCTGATAATGGTTTTAAGGATAGAGATAACCTTCTAGGTTGTGCTATTAAAACGGGGCGGATCTCTTTTCAGATGGCTCCTTATTTTATAACGTATGTTTCTGATTTTGTCTTAAGTCTTATCGGTTTGGTGTGTGTGCTTTTTATCGTTTTAGGCGGTTACTATTATATTTATGGCGGCTTAACCGATCAAAAAGAGAAAGGTAAAAAGACGATTGAACATGCTTTGATGGGTATGGCTGTTGCTATTTTAGCCTGGGTAATTGTAGGTGCTATTATGAGCATTGTAACAGGAGCTTAGTTTTTAGGTCTTAATATATTTGGCTATGAGTAAAAAAAATAAAGCAAAATCGGTAACAGGAATAGCGCATGCTGTACGTGATAAGATCGCAGTTTTTCGTCATAAGCTTGATGATATTAAAAAAGAGAAAGAGCGAGATTATGTTGAGGCTTTGTTGCCTGAAAAACCTAAAGTTCAAACAACGATGGTGGAATTAGTTCCGGCAAGTGTGGCAAAGTCGGCTCTTCTTACGCTTTTTATTTTTTTCCTTCTGTATTTTCTTTATCAGATAGACGGTATTTTGTTGATCTTTTTTACGGCATTCCTTTTTGCGGCGGCTTTAGATCCGATTGTCGATCGTATGCAGGCTCACGGGGTTCCGCGGGCGGTAGGGGTGCTTATTATTTATACTATTCTGTTCTTTTTTGCCGGTATTTTTATAGAAAAGGTTGTGACACTTATGGCTCAGCAGGTTGTAGAGATTGCTGGAGATGTGGGAGAGTTTGTTACTCATCTTACTACTCAACAAGCTAGCCAGTTTCCTTTTGCTAAGCAGTTACAGCCTTACCTACAGCAGTTTTATGAGACAGTTAATTTACAAACTGCCGCTTTTCAATTACAAAATGCTTTACAGATTTTATCGGCGCAACTGCTATCTATCTCTTTTGGTCTTTTTAATGTTTTGATTATTCTTATTTTAACTTTCTTTATGACGGTTGAAGAAAAATCGATTGAGGAGTTTTTTCTTTCGCTCTTTCCATCACGTTATGCCCATTATATTACGACCCGTTTGGATGCTGTGAAAAATAAAATAGGCAATTGGCTTCGCGGCCAGTTTGTGGTTTCGATTATTGCCGCTATTTTGACCTATATCGGTTTGGTTATTATGGGTGTTCATTATGCTCTTACGCTTTCTATTATTTCCGGTGTTTGTATGATGGTTCCAGTTATTGGTAGAGGTATTGCTTGGATTATTACTTTTCCGATTGTTTTTAATCAATTGCCGATTCTTTCGCTATGGGTGAGTCTTTATTATTTGGCGATTAATCAGGTGGAAAATAATATTTTGATTCCGTATGTTATGAATAAAACGGTGGGTTTAAACCCAATTGTTACAGCTTTTGCGATGATGGTTGGAACGCAATATTTGGGAGTTTTGGGTCTTATTTTAGCTATTCCAATTGCAACCACACTTTCTATTTTTGTTCACGATTATACGCTAAGGTCAAAATAGTTTTGTGTGTTTCTTCTGCACATTTTTTCCAGTCAAAGTTTTTGATGCGTTCGGCCATTTTGGCCTTAAGTTTAGCTTTTACTTCGGGCTGTTGAATATCGTAAAGCGCTTTGGCGATAGCATCTATATTAAGAGGGTCGATCAATAAAGCGGCATCTTTTACAATTTCGGGCATAGATGAACTATGGGAGGTAATAGTAGGTGTTTGGCATTTCATGGCCTCCAGAAGGGGTAATCCAAAACCTTCAAACAGGGAGGGGTAAATAAAAGCTTGAGCCATGGTGTAGAGAGTGGCTTTATCTTCCTCTTCAATAAAGCCGGTAAGTATAATATGGGGATCCGGTTTAATTTTATATTTAGAAAAGATCTTTGGGTTGGTTACTCCTGCCATTACTAACTTGGTATTTGAGTGGTGTTCTTTGGTATATTTTTGAAAAGCTTTGATAAGTCGTCCCATGTTTTTACGGGGCTCAAGCGTGGCTAAGAAAAGAATATAATGTTCGGGGAGGCTATATTTTTTTTTAACCTGCTCTCTTTTTTCCTCGGTTATACCATCACAAAAAGCAGTATCGACTCCTTCATAAATAACGGAAATTTTTTCGGGAGGCAGATGGTAGGTGGAGATTAAATCCTGTTTTGTAAATGCGGAAACAGCGATAATATGGTCACTTTTTTTGAGTTGTTTCTGTGGATTCATAATCTTATACCAAAGTCGTGCTTTCCAGGAAAAACATTCAGGATAATGATGAAAAGAAAGGTCGTGGACAACATTGATTTTTTTTATCCCCTTACTGATTGCTGCAGGACGCAAGTCTGGTTGAAAAAATATATCTATGGGGAAATTTGGAGCTAGGTATTGAGGCGGTAAAAGTTTATCGAGATATGGTCGATTAAAAAGAAAAATACCTATATTTAAAAGTTTGTTTGGTACAAAGGTTTGTATAATAGTGACATTTTTTCTTTTATAAGCTAAAAGATTGGCTGTGACTTTAGCAAAAGCGTTGGTGTAGAGGAGATAATTATTTTCTTGATCTAAGGTAAAAAGATGTTCCAAAAGATGGTGAATGTAAACCTCAACTCCACTTACTTTTCCTCCCATTAACGGCCTTATATCTATAATAATATTTAAACTTCGTTTTGGGGTCATAGGAGTTTATTAACACATCTCTTTTTGCCAATGCTCCCATTTTTTTTCGATAAAATTTACCATTTTTTGATTAAAGATTTCACGATCAAAAGTTTCGGCATGTTCGCGAATTGCGGCAGTTTTAAAGTTGGTTTTAGTGAATTTTTCTAGGGCTTTTTTTAAGGAAGCTGGAGTTTGCTCGCCGAAAAAGATACCTGTTTTGTCCTCAATAATGGTCTCTAGCGCTCCCCCGCCTTTGAAAGCTATAACAGGGCAGCCCGTAGCCATGGCTTCTAGAGGTGTAATGCCAAAATCTTCAATTTGAGGAAAAAGTAAGGCGCTCGCTTTTTGATACAAATTATGAAGTGCGTCTTTAGATACGTATCCTAAAAATTCAATATTACTCTTAGCAATTTTCTGTAGTTTGGAACGTGCCACGCCTTCACCGACAATTTTCAAAGGTAGTCCAAGGTCGTTAAAAACCTCCACTAAAAGATCGAACCGTTTGTAAGGGGTTATTCTTCCTGCCGCCAAGAAAAAGTTATCGCGTTTGGAACTTACGGTGAAATCTTTACTTTC
>CAYMDR010000021.1:10942-13895 GCA_964389195.1 uncultured Candidatus Peribacteria bacterium
TAAATTACGGTTGATGGTTTGCGATAACATTTATAAATTCGGTGTTGGATGTAATGCGAGTTAGCAATAAAGTTATCGACTCTGTCGGCACTTAGGCGATCCCATAGGCGTATTTTATGAACAAAAAATGGTGCAATTTTTTTGATAAGAGGATTAATCTCATAACTTTTTATGTAGCCTATACTGTCTTCCCAGGCATAGCGCATGGGTGAATGACAGTAAGAAAGATGTAGTGTTTCCGGTTTGGTGATGATGCCTTTGGCGCAGGAATGTGAGCTGGAAATAACAATATCGTATTCATTAAAATTGAACTGCTCAAAAACATAAGGAAGAAACGCTAAATAAAGTTGGTGTTTGGTTTTAGCCCAAGGGAATTTCTGGAGGTAAGAGGTATGAATGATCGCTTTTTCAAAACCTTTTACTTTTTCGGGATTATACATTGAAGTATAGATCGGAGCTTGAGGAAAAAGTTGGTGTAGTCCCAGGATTACTTTTTCGGCGCCGCCTTGGTTGGTAAGCCAGTCACAAACGATCGCTATTTTTGCTTTTTTTAGAGCCACTTTATTTTTCTTTTATAGTGGCGCTATGATAGAGTTTTTTGCGTGGTTCGTAAAGTCACGCATGAGTGAAGTGATTTGATAATTTTATTTTTTAGGAAAAAGTTTGGATAGTATTTGTGTATAGGTATTTTGATCTTCGATGTTATCGGTAGCCTTGGCTTTAAATAGTTGGACGATTTTATTATCAGGATCACGAGTTAGGAGTCTTTGGCATATCTGAATAACATCTACATATTTTTTCTGATTAAACCACATACCTAAAAGTTCAATCACAACATCCTCGTCTTTTTTTGCCATGCTGGAAGCACGGTCGGCATCCACATCTGTCACTAAAATGAGTTGGTTGGTTTTTTGTTTTAAGAGATGCAAAAGTATGCTTCCTAGCACGATTACAAATGCTACAACCGGCACAATTTGATTAAACTGTAAAAATACATTAAAGGTAGCATGAAGAGTAATAGCGATTATTAAACCTTTAATAATGGTTATCTCTTTATAAGTTTGTATTTTTGATAAGCTTAAGATACGGCTTATTAATAATGTTAAATACTGTTTTTTACCACTTTGGTTAGCTTGTTCTAAGATATCTGTTGAAAATTTGGCTATACCATAATAATACCCAAAGAAACCTGAAAAGATTAAATGGGCGCAGGTTGTAAAAATGGAACGGAAGAGGTAGGCAGAGAAAAGTTGCTGGATGCCCAGTTGGCTATAGATGTGGTAGATATAAAAAATATTTTCGGCAAAAGCAAAGCCTAAAGCCCCAATTAAACTAAAATGGATGGAGTCTTTGATGGTTTGAATTAAAAGGTATTTTCTATCCAGAATTCTTATCACAAGCTGTTTTACTAGCTCTTCAGTAATACCAACATAGATAAAGAGTAAAATGAGATCAAAGTTTTGATCATCAATGTTCGCTTGTAAAAATTTTAAGACATTGAGTTCTGGAAAAATTTCTAAGAAGTATTGTAAACCAAAAACAAGACCTACGCTTAAGATACTTCCTAAAAATATTAAAAACTGCACGCCTTTATGGTGTGTTCTCGTAAAGATGATGGCTAGCCATATTAAAGCTGGAATAAAGGCTAGCCCTGTTGAAAAAAGATAGAGTGATGTTGAGTCGGTAGGCATTGAAATGCTAGTTGGCTCCTGGGGTAGCTTGTAACAGAGCAAACTTTGCTTCATCTAAGGTGTTGTAGCAGTTTATAAGTTGCGTTAAGCCTACCACTTGGAGAATATCTAAAATATTACTACGAGCTTTTGCTATAACGATTTTCCCTTTACCTTCAATGATTTTACCGTACCAGTCGGTTAGGTACCCGATAGATTTACTGTTCATGTATTCGAGCTCATCAAAATCTAGAAGGAGGTAGAGGTTTTGTGGACAGTGCTCAATGAGGGCGTAAATTAATTTAGCTTTTTCATCAACATTACTTTCATCCAGTTGACCTTGAAATTTTGCTATTTTTGCTGTCTGACCTTGAGTTGTTGCCGGAATATCCTGAATAGTTATATTTGCTTGAGTCCTAGTGTAAAAAAGTTACTTAAGTACTAAATGAGTGTGGCTTTCCAGCTGAGATATTTCTTGAAGTTTTGGGTCATGTAAGAATTTTTTAATGCGCACTTCGATGCCTCCGTTGTCAAGATCGGCAAAGGTGAGTTCATCGGTCCATTCTGCTACTATTTTAGAAAGTCCTCTCCCTCGAATGCCGCTGTGAATATATTTAGGATCTCTTCTTTCCCTAAGTAATTTGTTTAGTTCTTCCGCTTGCAGTTTTATTTTACCGGTACCTGTGTCTTGCACGATGATTTCAATGCTTTCATGATGATTACTAATGAACATTATTTTAATTTCCTCTCCGGCTTTTGATCCATGTTCAATGGCATTATTACAGAGTTCATCCACTACCGATTGAAAACGAAAAGCCCATTGCTCAGAAAATTCGGTCATATTGCGAATAAGTGAGAGCGTAAAATCACGTATTCCTGAAATAAAATAAGCGTTGGTAGGAAGGGTGATCGTTATTTTAATAGGTTTTTCCTCCGGATTTTTGTTTTGTGTGTTGATTTGATTTTCCATGGAATATTTTTATTACTTCGTATTATTCTATCAATTTTTGTGCTTTTTGTCAAAGATGGTGGCCTTTTTTAAAGTTTTAGCTTGAATATCTCGTGAATGGGCAATGATAAGTGTAAAAAGACGTTTTATAAAAGATGCGTCGATAGCCATCTTTTTAGCTATAATAGAGCGTTTATTTAGGGCTTCCTCTTCTCTTTTTTTCTGAATAATAGGGAGTTGTTTTCCTTGCTTGTAGATAGCGATGGCTTTGCTAATTTTTAATCTTTTTCTATTATTTCTTTTGCTTCTTTTCTGGCATATTCTACAAGTTTAA
>CAYMDR010000021.1:13905-14886 GCA_964389195.1 uncultured Candidatus Peribacteria bacterium
TTAATCTTTTTTGAATAAGTTTGATAATTTCCTTATCAATGCCATCAATGGCTTTCCTTAAGTCCTGTAAAGTTATTTTTTTGTTCATATGATAATCATAGCATTGCTGTTTATAAGATGAAAACCTGTTTTTGAAATACTTGCTTTCATGATCTAATTATATTAGAGTGCTTCTGTTTTATTTTTATTTCAGTTTGTCTTTTGATCATACTGTCCTCCTTTTAATAGGGCTTTAATTATAAGGCTTTTGTTAAGGGCTAAGTGTGAAAGGATAAAGGCAAATTAACCCCAAGGACTTATGGCTCAACCTAGTTTTACTCTCAAGGAAATGCTTGAAGCGGGTGTACACTTCGGGCACAAAACCCAAAAATGGAATCCAAAGATGAAACGGTATCTTTATGGAGAACGAAATGGTATCCATATTTTTGATCTACAGAAGACAGGAGAATGTCTACAAAAAGCTGTGGAGTTTTTAAGTTATAATGCTGAAAATGGTAAAAGGATTTTACTTGTTAGTACCAAGCCTCAGGCCGCTGAACTTATCGTTAAGGCCGCTAATGACGCTAAAATGCTTTATGTTGTTCATAAATGGATGGGTGGCTTGTTGACCAACTTTTCCACGATGAAACAACGTATTCGCTATTTTAAGAGGCTACGTGATCAGGAAAAAAGTGGTGAGTTTGAAAAATACACTAAGAAAGAGGCATCTCAGTTGAAGAAAGTGATCATTAAACTTGAAGCAGCCTTAGGAGGTGTACGGGATTTAGAAAGGCTTCCTGATGTGGTTTTTGTGGTTGATGCTTTGCGTGATAGGATTGTGATTAAGGAGGCTAATAAGATGAAAATACCTGTTGTGGCGATTGTTGATTCCAATGCTGATCCTGATGGTATTGCTTATCCAATTCCTGCAAATGATGATGCTATTAAGTCACTTACTTATTTAATTGAGGTGGTTAAAAATGCTATGTTAACTGGTACAAA
>CAYMDR010000022.1:0-9298 GCA_964389195.1 uncultured Candidatus Peribacteria bacterium
GTATCCATAATATGTCCCATCTCATGTACCAAAACTCCTACCAACTCCTCATCCGTAACATCTTTGCAACGAAGAATAATGGTCGAGCCGCCTCCTAAACCTCTTCTTCCTTCATCTGAAAAATTAAGAGTCAGATTTTTAAGCTTTTTAACCGGCTCTGAAGGGAGACTTTTAAGGGTGCGATACACCAGAGACTTGCAGTGATTCAAAGAACTAGGGGAGCTTTTACTATCCTCTGTATAATCTGTACCTGGATGGAGGGTGATTCCTAGCGCTTCAAGTTGCGCTGCGTACTCTTCCTCATTAAACCAAGCAGGATGATTATACTCAGTAACAGTAATTTGCGCAAGACTATTGTCTGCACCAACCTTAATTTGTGACGATGAGAGGTTTTGTCCTACCGCTACACCGCTTACCATGATGCCAAAAACCAAAAAAGTAACGAGACGTTTCATACAAAGGAAGGTAAAGAAACAGACGTTTTACTTTTTGATTTTGGTTTAAATTTAAAATTGAGTTTTAATTTTCAATCACCGAAACAAGATGTGGATTATAGCAAAGATATGAAATTTGTCAAGGAAAACTGAAAAACGGGCGCGGCAAAGAGGGGTATCGAGTTGTATGCGATCTAATCCTTACGGACTGATCGCAGCAAATCTCATGTGATACCCCTCGAATATCCCTCTCTGCTCGCGCGCCCGCCTCGACCCTATGCATTGCGCAACAGGGGAGGCGGGTGCGGGTTAATCCCTCGTGACTAGGGCAATGATGCCCCAGATCAAGAGGGCGACGACCAAGATGACCGCCAAGAAAAGGAGTCCGCTGCCGATGGCAGCGTCCTCCACGATTTCGCCGCCGGTGTCGGCGGCGCGACCCCCGCCAACGCGGACCTTGTCCCATGCCCCCGCCGTTCGTGGCGGGGGCTGGTCGTTCCCCGCGGTGGAGGTCGCCCCGTTAGGGTCTCCACCGCGGTTGTTGTCCTCCACCGGCCCGATCGCCGAAGCGTCGGGCTGGTGGCCGCCGCAGCTCGCCGTCCCCAGTAGGACGGCGAGAGCGACCAGAAGCGCTCTCAGTATCTTCATAATTGGGGCCTCCTAATGCCCCAACGCGCCGACAAAGCAACCGCTGCTTTCGGCGCTAGCGTAAACCTTACTCGTGAGCAGAGATGGGGAACCCATCTGCTCTCAAGCCACGGCAAAATTGCCACCGTGTCTTACGAGCAAGTGATTCCCAATCTTCGCCGAATTTTCAAAGAGCGAAGACGTATACTACAATAAAAATATTAAATCGTCAAATCCTTCCTAGATTTTTTGCCTCTATAAACTCTTTACACCATTGTTCATAATCTTCTTTTATGTTTTCAATGGCATTGGGTTTCATGGGATCGAACGGAATACGAGTTCTCGCCGCTGAATCGCCTATAATACTCAAACGTAAAGTATTTCCTCGTTCTGCTTTTAAAGCTTCCTCCATGGCCACTACAGCATCGGTATCACCTTTGATTTTTCTGGCTGCATCACGCTCAATAGCGGTAAGGTCATCATTAATATCCTTATATAAAGCCTCTTTTCTCTGAAAAGAAGGTAGCACACCAGTTTGCTGTAAAGCTTTTTTCTTAACATCTTCATCTTCAAAAACAATCTTCATAACCTCATCGGCTTTCATATTTTTACTGCGATAATTAATATTGTACCATTCAACGATCTTATTAATTTCTGCAGTCTGTCCGGCATCCACCAAAAACCATAAACGGAAATTTTCCCTGAGTGCATCTCCTTTTAAAGTATTATAATTAAACCCTGTAAAAATCTTATCATCAGGTGTTTCCATGCTATGTGCTTCGCCAACCTCCAAGCCTAAATTGCGGCGTTCATATTCGGATGTGCCCTTTTCCGGCATTTTAATAAAAAGATAATAACTGGAATTTCCAACCACTTGCACGCCATAGGTAACGCTTCTAAATTTTTCAACCTTATCACCAAGTTGTGGGTAACGTGTTTTGATATAAGTATCAGCTTTTTCTTGGGCGGATTTTAGGGCATCGCTAGCAGCTTTAGGATCGCCCGCAACACCTGTCAAAGATACCTGGCTAACAACGTAAAGACCATCTCCGGGATTTTCACTAAATTTTACCCCTGTGGCCGGATCGATATTGACTCCACTTAAAGCATTCTTAAAATAGAGTGCCGATGAAGGTTGTTCATATTCCAGTTTTTTAGCCAACGCCGTTTCATCCATAGCCGAATTTTCAAATTTCTTTTTACCCCATTCCACCATTTTTTCAGGAGTGTCCTCTTTGCCCCAAGCTTTAACATACATATAACGTAAAACCCCAAAACCTTCTCCTGCCCATAGCCAGTTCCAACTACGGGTAGAGTACTCTTTAACATTGTCCACAACACGTGAAGGCAAATTACCATGGTAAACAGGGATACGATTATCTTCCGCCGTTTCAGTAACTACCACCTGTAGCCAGGTTTGACGGTCGGAGTAATTGCGATATTTAGTTTCCAGGGTTGCTGCTGGGTAGGTTGTAAAGAAAACATCGAGTGCTGTATAAATTTCCTTAGGATTCATATCCCGATCAAACACCGTAGGTAAACGAATCTCATCTTCACCTCGAGCTTTAGCTTCACGATAGCGCTTTGATAAATCCAAAAAATCTTTATCACCCAAATATACAAAACTTTTGCGAAGTAAGGCCGCTTTTTCCTCATCTGTTTTAAAAGTGTCGGTTAAAAATTCCTCTTTCCCAACCGTAGAGCTGGTATATTCACTAAAAGCGGTATAGGCGGTTTTACCTGAAAAAAGTTTGTAAATATAGTTAAAACCCACCGCACCGGCAGTACCAATTCCTGCAATTTTTAAACCACTCCACATGGTGTCGCGTATGCCTTTTACTGTTTCATTTTCAGATTTAATAAACCAAATGGTCAGAGCCAAAAGCCCTCCAACAGCGGCCAATTTTTCCCCGCCCGACATTTTAGAATAATTTTTACTAACATCCTGGATAACGCCGGTAAAGCTCTCTTTTAAATCTTTTTCGGTAGAAGTTTTTTGCGCCTCCAGCTTTTCTGTAAATTTTTGCTGATAGATTAAAAGGTTCAAAGCCAACTGTCGAACCGTTTGGTAGGTAAGGTAGGCTTCAATAATTTGCTGTTCACGATCCAGCGCACCTCGGCGCAAAAGCTCCTTATTTAAAGTTGATCGAAAAGCGCCTTCACTGTTTTCTTCAAGTAAAGTAGGCAGATCAATGGAGGTAAGATACTGCTGAGCCTGGCTTATAACACGGTGCATCTCCGTTTCACCCTTGGTATGGTTGCCATCAAGCATCTCCAAACCGGTCTTTAGATTAAAACGTTGATTAAAATTGCTTTCCACATCTTCCGCTTTAGCAGAAACATTAAAACCATGGGTATCTAAATAACCGCGAACACGAGTAGAGTTCAGGGTATCATTCTCTGGAGCCACTTCACCCTGAGCATTTTTGTCATCAAGCTCACGATATTTCCCAAGGAGCATTAATTCTGGTTTGGCAGGATTGGGCATTACGGTATTAAAATAATCTTCTTATTATAGCAGAAAAAAGCCTTTTTATCAAAAGCGCCGCCCCAATTTGCCCATAAAAACCTTGCCACATTTAAAATTTATGCCGCATTACGTAAATTATCTTTCTTCATCTCGCCATAAACCGCTTTTCCAAGTTCATTACTACGATGGTGACCATCGGGCGAATGCGTTTTCTTAGTTTTTTTAGACGGTTCTTCATGTTTCTCAGCCTTTTTTTCTTCTGGAGCAGGAGTGGCTGCTTTGGCTGAATCATCGGTATGAGTAGCTTCACTGCCAGAACTAGCAGCTTGATCTGTAGCTACAGTTGCACTAGGTGGAGGAGCATGGTTCGTTTCTGCCGTATCACCAGGCGGAGTAACTGTTGCAACAGCTGCACTGTGTGGAGCAGTATGGTCAGCTTCTGGCGCATGACCACCACCTTCCTTAGCATGGCCATCCTCCTCCTCGTCTGCTTCCTCTTCATCATGTCCATTATCATTTGCAGCTTTTTTAAAGCTTATCTCTGCCAAATATCGAAGACGGGTTTGTACTTCAGCAACTGTTTCATTTTGAATATCACCAATGGCTTTATACATATCACCGGCAGTTTTCCTAGCTTGTTTGGCTAGTTCAGCTCTGCCTTCTGGCCTTGTACGAGGCTGTCTAAAGGCTGTATTGGGACTATCTCCGGGCGTATTTGCTCCTGACATATAAAAATATTAAAAACTATGCCGCACTCACGGCACTTGCAGCTTGTCCCGCTTTCATACTTTCTTCAATGCGATCGGCATCATAGGTTAGCTCTTCATATAAAGAGTTAATATTTCGCAGAAGTTTTTCTTTAAGTCCATTAATCTGTGGAGCGATCATCATAACCACATCAACCTCATCCAGCTCCGCATGATCGGTTAAAAGTTTTTCAAAAAGCATCATCTCCTGTTCCCCAAAACTTTCAATCACTGTACCCATAATACGGTCGCTCAAGCGGTTTTCAATGGTTTCACGCAGGTCTAATAATACCGGAGCGGGCACATCCCCCAGTTTCATAGCCTGCAACACCTGGTTTACAAAGTTATCGACATCAAAGTACATAGGTTTTTGCATATTTTTGTTTTTGTTAATATTTTATTAGTTTTTTAATGATGATCTCACCTCTTAATGATGTGCAGCTGGAGCAGCATGTCCTCCACCTCCACCATGCCCGCCTCCGCCTTTACCAAAACTCCAGGCCGTATCCACCAGTTTTCCTACCAATCTAAAAGGCAATCCTACTAATTTAGCAGCTTTATCAAGACCCCAGGCCGGTGCATCCCATAAAACAAATTTAGCCGGTTTATACACCACATTTCTGCCAATCGGTGCAGCGATATTGCTCCAGGCACTATGTAAAACCCCTTTGCCGGAATCATAAGTAAAATGAGTACCCCCTTTAATGCCATTCCAGCTCCATTTTCCAACAGCTGTACCAATATCTAAAATCTCCTTGGCGGCAATACCGGTTTTAAGTACATCATAAGCAGTAGCAAGGCCATCATTTTGGAGCATCTCTTTACGTTCTTGGCGATTCATTTTCTTCATTTTCTCACGTGCTTCCATAATTTTTTCCAGGTATTGATGTTTTAAAGCCTTTCGTGAGAAAAGACGTTTCCAATCAGCACCTTTATCTCTTAATTTTTCCATTAAACTCTTTTCCTCTTGTAAAATAGTCGTTTCTTCCTCTTTCATTTTCTTTAAAATGGCCTCCGCTTTACTGCCCTTAAAGTCACGAATTTCCTGGAAGAATTTATCACTAAGATCTTGTTTCCCTAGGATATCAATTTTGTGATCTAATTCCTCTAAAGAAACCGCATCCCTATCATAAAGTTGCACTTTACCTTGGCTACTTAAAGCCTCAAAAGATTTTAAAACCTCCGTTAATTTTGTACGAAATTCAACAAGTTTTAGGGGGTTAATGCCACCATTACGGTCAATAAGATCTCTTAATTCAGCTAACGTTATATCTTTTTTCATCCCTCTAAACATCTTAAACTCTTTATCAAAACCGGCGACATAATTAATAACATCCTCGGCCTCATACATACCTTTCATATTAAGTTTAGCTTTCATCCATTTACCGGCTCGTTTAAACTTACGGAAAGTTAAAAAGGTATCCCCCAAATCTTCCGCTACTTCTAAATTGGTTGAGCGATTTATCTGCACATCCGCAGCACTGGAGATTGCTAAATTTGCTGACAAATATGCCCATTTACGACGTTGCTCTTCATTGGTAATACCTTGGCGTGTTAGATCTCCAACCTTTAATAAATAAAGCAAACGGCGTGGGGAAACTCTTTCTTTTTTCTTAAAAAGTTTATGGAAATTAGTTTTAACCTCCTCTTCCAAAACCTCCATTTGTGAAGGTTTAAAGGCTTTAATATGATCTTGGAGTTCAGAAAGATTAGTTTTTGGTCGCTCTATAGGAGTTTCTTCTTTTTTTACAGCAACCTTTGGTGGTGGATAATCAGTGATACCAAATAATTGTTCTTCAGTTGATAAAGCATTAATACTGCCATGATGGCCAAATTTTTTAGAAAATTCCCGATATTGATCATAGGGATCATTATGATCTTTCTTTTCTGGTAATTTAGGCAGTTTATGATGCAAAATATCCATTAATTCGCGGGAACCATTTTGATATTCGCGCTCCATGGTCGATATTTCTTGACGTAAGCGTTTCTTTTCACTTCTGGTTTTGGTTATCTCTGCAGCTAAATCTTTATGCCCTACATCAATATTTGCAGCTTTTGAACCTCTTCCATCTGCTGTTGTAACTGTAGGTTGAGCAAGATGAAAAAGATCTTTTTTGAGATCATATAACTCAGCACCTTGAGCATCAGCCTGATTATAAAGAGCGCCTAATTTAGCGTTTTGTTCTTTTACTTGTTTCATAAGCTCCTTCACCTTGTGCAAGTGGTGCTCATCAGGGGTCATGTCATGATGTTCTTCGCCTTTTTTGCCATGTTCATCTTTTTTATCATGGCCATGCTCGTCTTTAGCGTGCTCATCGCTCTTTGCACCATGGTCGTCATGTTTTTTTTCTGCCTCCAGCGGCAATTTCTCCTCAATCTCTTTTAGTTCAGCCCGCAGATCATCAGGACCGCGGCGCTGCCATCGGTATTCCAAATAGGCCACCAAAGCTTGTGCTTCAGGGTTATTTTCTAATGGATACAGAGCATTGGCGTCCAAAATTTTTGTAATTTGCTCATGCAAATCATGATGAGCATTGCGCATTTGATCCAAAAACATCTGCAAACGACGGGTGTCATAAATAGTCGTACTTAAAAGTTTTTTACGCTCTAATGCTTCAATTTGACGTACGCCAATTAAACGATCAATCGGTGTATCGGGAAGAACCTCCTGCGTCATGGGATACAGCGGATTTTCTCCCAAAGCAAGAGGCGAGAAAACACCAACACTTGGGATACTTAAAGCCGCGCGCATCTCTGCAAGTTGATCCGGATCAGCCGCTGCCATTTGCATAACTTGAGGGCGCACATTGCCAGTGGCTGCAGGAATAGCTACGCCGCGTGCAAGTAAGTCTGCGGAAACAAGCGCTCTATGGGCAGGGGAGAGTTGATCCCACACATCCTGTGCTAGCTTTACCCGAACATTTTCAATATTCAAATTATGGCCATAAATTTTTTCCAGTTGGTTATCCACATCGGAAGCCATAAGACTCGTTACAAATCCTGCTTTTTGACGATATGGATTATCCGGTCTTACAATACTCAAACAATTACGCATAAAACCCTTTCCTCCAACCCACATCTTATCCAAAAGCCCCATCTTTTGGCGATCCAAACTCATTTTTCTACCTACAACTTCGCGTAAACGTTGGGTAATGCGGCTATCTAAAACCTGTAAGCCCGCTTTGCGATGGGGATGGAAACGCTCCATATTGGCTGCTAAATCCTCACGAATGCCAAGGCGCGCCGTTTCAATAGATTGATCATCGGTAATATTAAAACCATGGTAATTTTCATGATTTTGATGTTCTTGGGTCACACCTTCAGCCTCTTGTTGCTTCAAAAATTCCTGTAAGTTCATAACAGGTTCTACATACTTGGGATTACCCTTAAAAAAGACGATTCGGCCGCTTTGAAGGGCAGAATTGAGACTAAAAATTTGAGCAGGATAGTTTTGGCGGCAACGCAGCATAGGTGTTTTTATTTTGGTTTTAGTTTTGTCTGAGCTCTTAAAATCTAATTATTATAGCATAAAACAGAGTTGAAAAAAAGGTTAACAAAGGCTACCATGGGACGGCACGCACCACGCGAAGCCATTTACTATTTAGAAAACCCATTCCCATGACCATAACTGTCGAGAAACTCCCAAAATCACAAGTAAAAATCGTTATTGAGCTCACTCCAGAGGCAACACAGAAGTTTTACGATAAAGCACTGCAGCAAATTGGCCAAATGGTGAAAATTCCAGGATTTAGGCCAGGTAAAGCCTCTTTAGAGGTTATTAAAAAGCATGTAGATGAAGGCAAAATCGAAAGCCATATGATCGATTTAGCTTTGCCCGAAACCTATGGTGAGGCTGTAACCAAAGAAAAACTACAGGTTGTTTCTCGTCCGCAAATTAATCTTTTAACGACGCAACCTTTAAAATATGAGGCTACCGTTGCCATTTATCCAGAAGTTAAATTAAGTGGTTACGACAAAATAAGCATTAAAAAAGAGGAGGTAAAAATCGAAGATAAGGAAGTAGAAGAGGTTTTAAAAGATATTCAAAAACGTTCGGCAACCTTTAAAGAAACCGATCAGGCCGCCAAAAAAGGGGATAAAGTTGAAGTGGATTTTGAGGGGTTTGATGAAGGCGGAGCTGTCCTTGAAAACACCAAAAGCACCAACCATCCGGTGATCATTGGTGATGGCAATTTAATTCCGGGTTTTGAAGAGGAGCTTGTCGGCCTCAAAAAAGATGAAAAAAAGAGCTTTACCATAACCTTTCCCGCCGATTATTTTCATAAAAAGTTCCAATCAAAAAAAGTTGAATTTAAAGTCGAAGTAAAAAAAGTTGAAGAGGTCATACTTCCTGAATTCACTCCGGAATTTCTTAAAAAGCTTGCCGGTGAAGAGAAAACACTTGATGAAATAAAGGCTACCATCAGCGAAAATCTTCTTCATGATAAACAACATCAAGCAAAAGTACGTCGTGAAAATGATTTCTTGGAAAAGATTATTGAACTGATTGAGGTCGAAATTCCTGAAGCCTTAGAAGAAGAAGAAATAGATAGCATCATCGAAGAGTTTAAAAACGATTTAGAAAGCAAAGGAATAACGCTTCAACAGTTTTTAGACAGCAACGGTAAACAGCTGAGCGATATTCGCGAACAACACCGCAAGGAGGCTCAAAAAAGACTTAAACTCCGTTTTGGCTTGCAGGATATTTTCCAAAAAGAGCATTTTGAGGTAACGCCCGATGAACTCAAGCAAGAGATCGAACGCATGATCAATCTTTATCCTGAAAATGAAAGGGCTAAAATTCGACAAGAATATGAAAATGGCTCCTATCTTTACCGTCGCTTAGAAAATAAGCTCAAAATGGAGAAACTATTTGATAGATTTTTAGGAAAATGATAAAGTTCTGCCTATGAAAGCTTTTTTCCTTACAGGATCGATTCTTCTTACCGTTATTATCCTCATTATAGCTTTTGAAAACATGGGTATAAGCTGTGGTGATTTTTTGTTTGTGTTTAGCCCCG
>CAYMDR010000022.1:9308-14845 GCA_964389195.1 uncultured Candidatus Peribacteria bacterium
ATCGTTGCAGGGCTCTGTGGAGTAGGTATCCTCACCGGTATCTTTTACACAGCTTTAGTTATGCAAATTTTGAACAGCGGTAAGGATGAAGAGAGCCCCGGGAATGAGTGGTAGACTCTTAATAAATGGCATCCAGGAAGCGTTTATCTCTTTGTCGTTCAAAAAACTTGAACAAATACTTGCTATGAGCAAAAAAAAAATATAGAGTGGGGCGGACTTGTATAAAATATGTATACAAGATAAGGCGTTTTAGCAGCTCCACAAACATGCTTAAAAGACTTTTTACCTCAAATACGCGTATAAAACTTTTAACGCTCTTCCTTCTCCATCCCGAAGAAGAGTTTTTTATTCGCGAGCTCACCCGCAAACTTGAAGAACAGATCAATTCCATACGACGTGAATTGGACAATCTAAAAAAAATGGGGCTCTTAAAAACAAAGTCCAAAAACCGCAAAAAATTTTATGTAGTGAACAAAAACTTTGTCATCTTTCATGAACTAAGAAATATCGTTTTAAAAGCGATGAATGACAAAGAAAATATCGCCAAAGAAATTGCCAAATTTGGAACGGTTGATGTTATGGTTCTCTCGGGTATTTTTGTCGATAAAGATTCGCCTATAGACCTTCTCATTGTAGGCGAAATCGATCGAGTTCAACTCGAACAATATTTTGCCAATGAACTTGAAACAAAGCGCCCCGTACGTTTTTCTATTATGGATCGCCAAGAGTATTTGTACCGTCAAAAATGCAAAGATAAATTCCTACACGATATTATCAACGATCCCGATAATATTGTTGCCGAAAATAAGCTAAAATAAAATCAGCTTGCTTTTTTTGCCTTTCATTCGTAAAATTCCAGAGCGTATTTTAAATTTAAGTGTTTATGACCGATCTCAAAGTTCAGGCTGTATCAAAAAAGTTCACAAAAAAGGTTCCAACCATTAGACCCGGTTATTTAGTTCGTATCCATCAGAAAATTAAAGAAGGAGAAAAAGAGCGTGTACAGATTTTTGAGGGATTAGTTATTGCTTTAAACAGTGGCTACGGCTCAAACGCAACCGTGATGGTTCGTAAGATCGTTGAAGGTATAGGTGTAGAAAAGGTTTTCCCTTTGCATTCACCAAATGTGGTAAAAATTGAAATTAAAAAGACTTTTGGTGTTCGCAGAGCGAAACTTTACTACTTACGTAAATCAGCCGGTTTATCAAACCGTCTACGTGCCAAGTTGGGCTTAACAGATGAAGACACCAAATTCAAAAAGGACGATGAGGAGATGGTTGCTGCCGAGGTTGAAACTGCAGCACCTGAAGCTAGCAATGTTGGCGCAGACGCAGTTGAAGCTTCTCCTGAACTGCAAGTTCCAAGTGATACGCTTCCAGCGTAAACGATTCCGGTAACAATAGTACAAGCATGGGATTTTTGCCGATTAAAAAATTTTTAGACCAAAGTAGTAGGCACTACAAGGTTTTTTGCGGTATCGATGAAGTGGGACGTGGCCCTTGGGCAGGCCCCTTGGTTGCTTGCGCTTTAATCTTAAAAAAAGATGTACCGATTCCGGGCTGTGCCGACTCCAAAATGCTTACCGCTGCCCAGCGCGAAAAGCTTTTTAAAAAACTCCAAACCTTAGCCGTGTACGGCGTAGGTATAGTAACAGTTGAAGAGGTGGATAATTTAGGCTTAATTGCCGCAACCAATAAAGCTTTTGTGCGAGCTTTAAAGGATTTAGCAGACAAACCGGACGCTATCACACCGGAATTTTTATTAGTCGATGGTCGCGACAAATTACAACTTCCTCATCCCTTTAAAACCGTTATTAAAGGCGATAGCAAAATCAAAATCATCGCTTGCGCCTCCATTATTGCCAAAGTTACCCGCGACCGCATGATGGTGGATCTTGCCAAAAAATATCCACACTATGCCTTTGAAGACCATAAAGGCTACGGTACCAAACGCCATCAGCAAGCCCTGCATTTACATGGGCCCTGTGCCATTCATCGCAAAAGCTTTGAGCCGATTAAAAAATGTTTCACCACCTCCTCGTGATCATGGGCTTTTTTGCGCAATAAGAAACAATGTTCGGTAAGAGTGGTATTAGTTTTTTCATAGTGGTTTACCAGGTGTTGAAAGCGTTCGCATAAAAGGGCAAAAGTCACATTTTCTACCGGTAATAAAAACTCCTCCATCTCGATATCTTGGATAAATTGCTCCACCTTATTGCTATAAGATAAAGCTAAAAAGGGTTTTTCACTCAGCACGCTAAAAATTAAAGAATGTAAACGCATCCCCACCACCGCATAAGCATTGCCAATAATATCCATAACTTTTTTATAATCATCGCTAAAACTCATCACTTCCACAGCCTCTTGATGGCTTACCTGTTCAGAAATTCTGTTTAACATTAAACTGTCATTATCCCAGGTGATTTGAAAGGGAATTAATATGGATTTTAAGCCATATTTTTGCCACAGCCAGTCTATAAACCGCGCACAATGTTGAGATAAAACCTCCGGCTTTACTCGCTTAGAAGGACGAAACGAAAGTACCACATATTTTTCGGAATTTCTGGATGTTTCTTGGGTATGGAGGCAGAAAGCTGGATCGGCTAAAACAAAAGGCGCAGGCAGGTTAAGTTCTTGCAGTATTTGCGCCGAGCGACTATCTCTTACTGTTGCCAAACGCGCTCGCGAATAGACACTTTTAGTCATATGTCGGCCAAAAAATGTCTTCAATGGACCAATACTTTGTCCCAAGCAAATAAGCGGCTTACCTAAAAATAAAGCGACATGAGCCTGCAAAGACCAAATCACAATCGCCAGCATTCGATCGTCATTAAAAAGACCTCCTCCTCCTAAAATAAACAGATCCGTTTCGCGCATTTTCTGCCAGGTTTTTCCCAAAGTTTTATTTCTTAAACCTTTCCAGAGTGAACGTGGCCCCGCAGGAAAATGGGCAACACTTTCTACTTTGTGATGAAAAGTTGTATGCTCAGGATCGGCACTCATAACGGTAATTTCAGCATGTGGGGCAACATTGCGCAGCAGCATTAAAATTCCTTCTAAAATAGCCTCATCACCAATATTAACGGCACCATAATTACCGCAAATCAGGATCTTTAAAGGCTTTTCTACGGTGGGTAATGCTTGCTCAGAAGATATTTTTTGCATACTAAGAGCATACTCGAAGATTTTGGCATCGAAAAGAAGAAAGCACTTGGTAATAAAATTGACCGCAGAGGGTTAAACTTGTAGAAAGTACACAAAAATAAATTTGACATAATGATGAAAATAGTATTAAGATACACACCTTTATTTTAACTCATCATAATTTATGCCAACAACACCTGAAGTAACTCCTCCAGCAAGCGTAGAAGGAGCAAGGGCAACAGCACCATCTAGATTTCAAAGAGTTCCTAGCCCCCTTCGTGCCTTAGGTGTAGCCGCTATTGCCTTAGCAGTGGCGGCCTGTAGCGGAGACGAAACTTCACCTTCAACAACAAACGCAACAACTTCCACCAGCGGTAGCGGTGGAGCAGGTGGCCTCCCAGACGGTATAGGTGGTGACTTTGGCTTGGGCGGATCGCTAAATACCGTTGGTTCAGGCGGTAATGCCGTAGGTAACGGCGGCGCAGGTGGCCAAGCAGGAGCTCCCTCTGAAGGAGGAGGCGGATCTGGCGGCCAAGCAACAGGAGCGGGGGGGTCTGGAGGTAGTGCAGCCCCATGTGCACCAGGTGAATTAGACTGTGGCACCTGCATAGACCCAAATTTAGATACTCAAAATTGTGGCTCTTGTGGAAATGACTGTACCGACCAAAATCAAAATCCGGGAACCCCAAACTGTGCAAATGGCGCATGTGTAGATGATTGTGCGAGTGCTGGTTTTCCAGACTGTCAGTCCGATGGAGATTGTGACGATACAACCAAAGATGCCAAAAATTGCGGTAATTGCGATGTTGCATGCGATCCTGGCGAACAATGTGTGAATAGTGATTGTGTAACTTGTGTTCCTAGTCAAGCATGTTCTACTGGCCTTCAAGGTGTTTGCAGTACAGGTATTTGTGATAGCCAAGGTGATAACTGTGTCCAAACTAATTCCTCCACTGTTGAAATTTGCGACAATCAGGATAACGATTGCGATGGCCAGGTAGATGAAGGGAACCCTCAAGGAGGGACAGCATGCCTTACCGGCCAACCAGGAGCTTGTGCTGCAGGTACAGATACCTGTACCAATGGAGTTCTTGGCTGTGTACCAAATAACGCACCAACAACAGAAGTATGTAACGGTATAGACGATGATTGCGATGGTGCACTAGACGATGGTAATCCAGGTTCAGGAGTAGCATGTACTAGCTCTGGTTTAGGTGAATGCCAACCAGGTCTTACCACCTGTATAGCCGGGGCAAATGCCTGCAACCCTATTAATACACCCGCCGCTTTAGATTTATGTGATGGCTTAGATAACGATTGTAATGGGGCAGTAGATGATGGCAATTATGCTCTTACTGATGCAAATGGTAACCCTTTTCCTTGTTCCACGGGATTGCCAGGGGTATGTGCGCCAGGAACAGTAGCCTGCAATGGAGTAAATGGTTTTGGCTGCAATGCAACCATCCAACCAGGACAATTTGCAGAGCATTGTGATGGCTTAGACAATGATTGCGATGGCCAAACAGACGAGGGATTTCCTGTAGGGCAGGTTTGTTCACAAGTTGTTAGCCCATCATGCACTATAAATGGTACATTTGTTTGTGATAATAGCAGTGCTACGGGAACAAGTTGTTCAAGTGTTCCTGGTGTGCCTAACGGTGAAATATGCAGCAATTTAGGAGACGATAACTGCAATGGTGCAGTAGATGAAACACCTTGCCAATAAACTTATTCATTATTCTTTAAACTTTAAATATATGACTCAAGGTCCATCAGAAGGAATACGTACAAGCACAGGTATTTCACGTCCTCATTCAGGAGCTCGTTTCCCTAACAAGATGAGAGGTTTATTAGCAGCAGCAGCCATGGGAGTTTTAGCAGTGGGTTGTAGCGATGCCCCCCATCCAGAACCAAACCTTCCTTTTGATTTTGTAGGTGGTGACGGCGATAATGACAACAACGACAACGGTTCCGCAACAAGCGGTGCCGGCGCAGGAAACCCTGATGGCTCCAGCAGTACTACAGGTAGCGGTGCTGGCGGCGCAGAACCAAGCGGGGACTTAGCAACCATGAAAGTATACAAAATAAATGGAACAGCCCCAACTGATTGCGAGGGACTTAAAGTACTAGCAAGTGAACTGCAAGCTTGTGAAGCTGCACAGGGCAGTTGCGATGAAATGCAAGGTAACAATCCAAAATTTACACATCTTATCACTGCTAATGGCTACCCAAACGCACATAACTCAGATCAAAAAGAAACTTTTCCTAATGGCACAGAGAGTTACGCTGGAGTTATTCCGAGCGTAGCACTTCCTCAAGGTATAGCTGCTGAAAGTGGAACAGCCGCTTGGATGTTTGTGCATGTTGAAAAACCAGCAGCAGGATCAAGTGCTG
>CAYMDR010000023.1:0-5324 GCA_964389195.1 uncultured Candidatus Peribacteria bacterium
TCTTTAAGCGAATTCTGAAATAAATCAAGCTTCGCTTTGGCCAGATCCACGTGTGCGGCCTCTCTTCCTCTAAAAACTAACGTTACTTTGACACTATTCCTATTCTCCAGAAACTCTCTTGCTCTACGAATCTTGGTCTCTAAATCATGCTGATCGA
Organism: uncultured Candidatus Peribacteria bacterium; assembly: GCA_964389195.1. GTDB lineage: Bacteria > Patescibacteriota > Gracilibacteria > UBA1369 > UBA1369 > CAYMDR01. The sequence continues at coordinate 158 of CAYMDR010000023.1, forward strand.
TACGTAAACTCATGCGAATCCCCTTCATTTCAGCCTGTTTCTGCATGCGTTTATTTTGGCGGTAAAGGTACTTCCCATAGTCCAGAAGTTTACACACTGGAGGGTTCACTTTTGGTGCTACCTCAACCAGATCCAACCCCTTTTCTTCTGCAAGGGCAATCGCTTCCTCCAAGGTTTTAACCCCTAATTGATTTTCCTCTTCATCAATTAGACGAACCGACAGTACTCTAATTTGCCTATTTATGCGTAACTTCTTGCTGATACTGAAAGTGTTAAGATTTTTGGCAAAAATGCTTAAGGATAATAGGCAATCAAGCCCTTATTGTCAAATTAAATTTCCCTTTCTCTAGACACCCCGTCAGTCGCCTCTATAATAAGGCCATAAAATGTCATTTTTTCCAAATGCCGTCCCTCAAACATTCTCGCCGAAAGGCCAAAAAGCTGGTTATTATAGGCTCTACCGGGTCGGTGGGTACTCAAACTCTTCAGGTTGCGGCAAAATACCCTGCCCTTTTTAAGATTGAAGGGCTTGCCTGCCATAAAAACACGCACCTTTTATATCAGCAAATAAAGAAATTTCAGCCCTCTTTTGTAGCGATTCATGACAAAAAACAGGCAGAACTATTCGCACAAACTTTACAAAAAATACCATTCCCCTTGCGCCCCCAACTGTTAAGTGGAAGCAAAGGCTGGGAAAAAATTGCCACACTCCCCTCCGCTCAAAAAATAATTTTTGCCAGTAGTGGCATAACAGCACTAGCATCTCTTTGCAAAGCTATTAAAAAACATAAAGAGATAGCCTTGGCCAACAAAGAAATTTTAGTAGTAGCCGGAGATCTCGTCATGAAACTAGCGCGCGACCATAACGTAACAATTGTCCCAATAGACTCCGAACATTCAGCCATTTTTCAGTGCCTACAGGGTGAAAATTATGCCGACATCGAAAAGATTATTTTAACCTGTTCCGGCGGCCCCTTTTTTGGTCGCAAAGCTCATCAATTAAAAAACATTACTCGCAAGCAGGCGCTAGATCACCCAACCTGGAAAATGGGTTCAAAAATAAGCATCGATTCAGCAACTCTTCTAAATAAAGGTTTTGAAGTCATTGAGGCCATGCACCTCTTTGGATTAAAACAAGAACAGGTACAAGTGGTAATTCATCCAGAAAGTATCGTACATTCGCTTGTCCAGTTTAAGGACGGCAGTATCAAAGCCCAGCTAAGTACAGCCGATATGCGGCTACCCATTCTATATGCCCTTAGTTACCCCGCGAGACTTAAAACAAAGTGGCCAACCTTAGATTTTTCCAAGCTCCGATCGCTCCATTTTTATGCACCTGATAAAAATACATTTCAGGGCTTAGCTCTAGCAAAAAAGGCTATCCAAAAAGGTCATCCACACAGCGCCATTATGACTTTGGCTAACGATCAAGCCGTGCAAAAATTTCTCCAAGCAGAGTTACCCTTCCACTACATCTATCGCTACATTAAACAGCAACTCCTTCACCCTAATGCAGATATACGTGCCATGGTAAAAAAAATGGATGTGCTCACGGCTAAACTATACAAAACCACAAAAATAAAAAAAAGCAACAACAATTAGCTCTAGCTAGCCCTTTATGGTCTATAAAAATTTGAATTATATGCTATAATTACGAGATAAAAATAAAAACAAAAAAATGAGCATTGGTAAAAACATTTCCACCAACATCTTCTCGCTTTGTTTAGGCCTTAGCGTTTTATTGATAAGTGCACTACTCCTAAGTTCTTTAAGTTTGGCGGCTCCACCCCCAGGGTCAACCACTGCGCCTTATACCGTTTCCTATAGCGGTAAACTCACCGATAACTTAGGTGTAGCCATTACCACTGCGCAAGAAATGCGTTTTAGTTTATGGAGCGACAACGATTATGATGCTGGAGATCTTCAAGTAAATGGCTCTATCAATACCGGTGCTAGCGGTTATGCCAGCTGGCAAGAAGAGCATACGGTAACACCAGATTCCAACGGTCTTTTTAATCTCCAACTGGGATCCTCTACCACGTTCCCAAATTTTACAAGCGCTACGCATATTTATTTGCAAGTAGAAGTAAAAGCTGCGGCCGCAGCGGACACCAGTTACGAAGTACTAGATCCCGATGGCGATACCAGTGATACCGATGATCGCCATACCTTAAACTCCACTGCCTTTGCCATTAACGCCGATACCGTAGATAACGCCGATGTCGGATCTTCTGCCGGGAACATTCCGGTTCTGGACGGGTCAGCTTTGTTACCGGTGGCAACGATTCCAGGAGCCACCAACGCCGACACTTTTATTTTGGATAATAACAACACGATTTCTGGTGCGGGTTCTGTCACCCTGCAATTTGGAAATACGCTCAATAAAATTTTAGAATTTAATAATACAGCCGGCTATTTTAACTTTAACGATGATGTAAATATTACCGGTTTGCTTACAACCACCGGTACCATTAATGGCGTAACCATAAGCTCTTCCACCGTTGGAAATTACAACCAAAGTTTAGTCTACGAACCTATTTATAAAGATGGAGTTATTAACAAGGATGGATCAAGTAATTTGGGCACGCTCGAAAGTCTTTACCTAGATGTGGACGGAGCAGGCGCAAACAATAATGTTAACTATTACAAATGGAGTACCCTACAAACTGGTCTGCAAGATATTGATGTAGTTTTACGAGTAACATTGCCCGAAGGGTTTTCTTCATGGCAATCACCACCCGTACAGCTCACCTATAAAACCGAAGACACCAATACCGCCAATAATAAAGTTGATATCACCATAGAGGATACAAGCGGAACCAGCGTAACATTGGTCGGTGGGAGTAGTTTAGCTGCCAGTAGTTTTACAACCGCTGGTATAACTTTTGGCGGCTCCCCAACTTGGACAGCCGGCCAAGCTATAACCATAAAAATTAAACTTTCAGCCCTCAATACGGGCGCAGCCTATGCCGGCAAATTAAAACTAAACTATGTCGGCAGATAAAATTTACTAATAAATAATAACTTAACCAACCACCGCCATGGAAAATAAAAAAAACCTCCGTTGGGAAAAATATCTCAACCCTTTAGCCTTAGTAGCTATCTTCACGCAACTAGTCTCGCCAGCATCAGCGGCGATTCTTTTTCAAGACGATACTTTTCAGACTTTTGATTCGCCAAGTATTCGTTTGGATAACGATGGTGCCGGAGCTGCCAATACCTCTATTCAATTTGGTAATGACAGCACGGGTAGCGAAAATGGCGTGGTTCAATGGAATATCTCCACCAATAAATTCAGCGTGGATCACACCATTGATATTACAGGAGGATTAACAACTACTGGCGCTACAAGTTTTGCCAGCGCCACGCAATTCCGTCTCCGTGAAAGTTCAAATCCAACAACCTCGGCCGCATGTACAAATACCGGTGAGCTTATCGTAAATACAACCTCCAGCCGCATCGAAATCTGTACGGCTACCGGTTCTGCTGGAGCCGCCACTTGGGTAGTTTTACCTGCCGCCGATGCCACAACCTTAGACACACTCGATTCCACACAATTTTTACGAAGTGACACCACCGATAATTACACAAGTGGAACATTAACCTTAGATGCAGGCACAACACTAGACGTAAATGGTGCGGCCGACTATGCCGGATCAACTCAATTTCTTATTCGTTCAGCCACCTCCGCCCCAGCCACCTGTAGCGAAGGCGAACTTTTTTATAACTCCACCAGTAATGTTCTCTTTGCTTGTACTGCAACTAATACCTGGACAGCAGCGGGTCCAGTAGACTTTGAAAATGTTTATGCCAAAGATGCTGATCAAACTTTAACAACCTCCGCTGGGAACTATACTATCAATGCTGGAGCGGGAACTTTTGCGGTTACCAATACCGCTGGAGTTATCGATTTTGACTCCGCCACTTTTACGCTTGATACCACCAGTACTTTTTCTGTTGATGGCGTGGGTGCATCTAATGTTACAACGGCCAGCGGCAATTTGACTCTTTCCACGACAACTTCCGGCAACGTATTAGCCACAGCCGCTGATGATGTGAGTATCACAGCCGGTGACGACGTTCTTTTTGACGATGCCCAACTTTCCACCGCCATCCAATTAACCAATACCGCGACAGCCTTTAATGCCACCTTAACAGCAGGGGGCATCATTGATAATATCAACTCTTTTGCTTTAACCACGGCCGGTGAAGGAGCAAGCAATGTAGGTCTTGAAGCAAGCTCTTTAACCAATGTTTCTCCAGCCTCAAACACAGTACAAGCGGCTTTAGCTGCTCTGGATGCCAAAGTAGGAGCTGGTGCTTCTAACAATGTAGACTTAACTTTCTACCCGGAATTCCCCGACAGCGTTATTTTTAGAGATGGAAGTACCAATTTAGGTACACTGGAAACCACCTATGATGATACCAATGACGAACATTATTATCGCTGGACGACTACCCAATCGTCTACACAAGATATTGATATTAAGTTCAGATTCCCTTTGCCTCCTGATTTTACAGATGTTAACAATTTCACTTTTAAATTCCGTACCGGATCAACCACAGAAGCAGATAATGACGTAGAGGTTTCAGTTTACAACGCCACCGATGAAACAGCCACCGCCCCTACGCTTTGCGGCGCTGATACAACGAACGGCAATACATCATGGACGACAGCAACTATTACAGAAGCAACACTAGAAACAGGTTGTACCGGAAGCACAGCACTGAGTGCCGGTGACATTATTGAAGTGGATGTAAAACTACTCGACAATACGGGAGCTGAAGATTTTGCTGACATCGGTATTATGGCTTTAGGTTACGATAATTAATACTCACGCACCCAATGTAATCCTTATGATGTTACCAAAACGACAACCCCAAAACGATGTGCGTCCCCATAAAAGCGCATATGTAATAGCAATGCTCATGCTCTTAGTAGCAGTGCCATCACTGGCTCAGGCGCGACTTGTTTTTCAAGACGATACCTTTAGCACCATAGATTCAGATGGCATTATTTTAGACAACAACAATAATACCGCAGGAGATATTAGTATTCAGTTTGGAGCAACGCTTGGCGAAACCATTAAATGGAGTGGCAGCAATAGCCGTTTTGAATTCAGTGACTCCATCGATCTCAACAGTAATCAAGTGATAGAGGCAAGGC
>CAYMDR010000023.1:5424-14504 GCA_964389195.1 uncultured Candidatus Peribacteria bacterium
TCGAAAACCTGTCAGCCTTACCGGGCGGAGCAAGTGGCCCCGGGGCGGTAACAGGACGAATCGTACAGTTAACCTCAAGCGACTCCACCGCCCCCGGCTGTACCTCTACCGCCTGCTCCGCCGGAGCTTATAGCTGGAACGGCAGTACTTGGGATCGTGTAAATGTCGATATTACCGGAACTACCGCAAATACGTACACCTTGGATTCCGATAATACCGGAGGAAATGTTACCCTCCAATACGGAGCCACCAACGCCGAAACTATTACCTGGAATAATGCTAATACCCGTTTTGATTTTAGTGACGATCTTAATATAACAGGAGGCATCCTTGTCAGTGGTTCCAATAGCACTTTTGGAGCCACAAGCGGTACAACCAGGGTTGATATAAATGGCGATCTTGCCTTAAGAGCCAATGGCGTAGTCGCGGCCAGCGGTACCAATAATAATTTAGGTTCGGGTACCTTTTCCTACATAAAAATTTCAGGCCCTACCGCAGACTTTACCATTACCGGTCTTAATAATGGCGTAAACGGAAGAGTTCTTATCATTTATAATGCAGTAGCGTTTAATATGACCATTGCCAACGATAACGCTAGTTCCACGGCATCCAATAGAATCCTTACCCTTACTGGTGGTGACGTTACCACTACGGGTGTTGGTACGGTAATCCTTATCTATGATAGTAACTCATCGCGTTGGATTCAAATAGCTAACAATTTGTAAAATCGCATGAAAAAAATACTCCTCCATCTTGTATGTTTAGTACTCTTTTTATCCACAAAAAGCGCCGCGCAGGCCGCTCTCCTTTTTCAAGAAGATACCTTTAACACCATAGATTCAGACGGTATTATTTTAGACAACAACAATAATACAGGCGGAGATATTAGTATTAAGTTTGGAGCAACACTTGGCGAAACCATTAAATGGAACGGTAGCACCTTTGATTTTAGCGATGCTATCGATATGAATAGTAACCAATTAATAGAGGCAAGGCTCGAAAACCTGTCAGCCTTACCGGGCGGAGCAAGTGGCCCCGGGGCGGTAACAGGGCGAATCGTACAATTAACCTCAAGCGACTCCACCGCCCCCGGTTGTACAACTAACCCCTGCAGTGCCGGAACCTATATTTGGAATGGAACCATCTGGGAACGTATTAGCAATATTACTAATAATCTTTCCAATACGTACACCTTGGACTCAGACAGCACCGGAGGAGATGTTACCTTCCGATACGGTACAACCAATGCCGAAACGATTGCCTGGAATAATACCAATACCCGTTTTGATTTTAGCGACGATCTGAATATAACAGGAGGCATTATAGTGAGTGGTAGTAGCGGCTTTGGAACAACCACCCCCGCTACGGTTGTTGATATAGCAGGAGCCATAGCTCTACGTGTCTCTGCACTTTCTCTTTCCAATGGAACCAATAATAATGTTACAACTACCGTCGCTAGTTTCCATAGAATAACTGGACCCACGGCCGCCTTTACCATTACCGGTCTTGATAATGGCGTGGATGGAAGATTGCTCTACCTCTTTAACAATACCGCTCAAGCCATGACCATTGCCAATGAAAGTGCCAGCTCCACCGCCGCAAATCGTATTACAACTCTTACCGGAGCCGATGTTGTTACCACAGGTACCGGGGCAACACTTTTGATATATGATGCCGTAGATTCCCGATGGATACTTATTGCGAAATCACTCTAAGCTCGCTATAATGCAAGCTATGAAAAGGACACTCGCATCCATCATAGGCTTATTTTTATGCATCGCGCAGGTTAGCGCACAGGTTCCCGCACAGGAATTTTCAGATCTTCCTCAGACGCATAGCAATTATGTTGCGGTAAAATTTTTAACAACAGAAGGTATTTTAAAAGGGTATGAAGATGGTAAATTTCACGCAGAAAATTTAGTAAACCGGGCAGAGGCCATAAAAATTATTATTGAAGGGAACAAAATTCTTACCGATGCAAAAACAACGGAAGATGTTTTTAAAGACGTAAAATCCCAAGATTGGTTTGCAAAATATATAGCAAAAGCAAAAGAAATAGCTATTATCAACGGGAATCCAGACGGTACTTTTGCCCCAGGGCGCAATGTAAGCAGATCAGAATTTATTAAAATGCTTCTCTCTGCTAATGGTTTCAAAAAAGAAAGTTGGGAAAATCAGGAACTTTTTAACGATATTCCAAAGGGTACATGGTTTACTCCCTATATGAATTATGCCGGACAAGCGGGCCTTCTAGAGAAAGACGAAAAAAATAATCTTTATCCTGCGAAGCAGTTGACGCGCGGGGAAGTTGCAGAAATTATGTACCTTCTCATTGTCATAAAAAATGGTAAAGATACACAGTTTTTAATAGATCAAGCCGAGTCGCAAATGGCTCAAATCGAAATTTATATCGCCGCTACAGATCCTGTCGGTGCCAAAAAAGCTTCTGAACTCGCCTTTGATGTAACGCAGCAAGCCTACAAAAATAAGCCCGATGACAAGGTGGTGTTAGGAGTTGCCAAGCTTGCGAAGGCCTACGACTTTTTGGTAAACGCCTATATCATGGCTCTCCAAAAAAAGAACAGCGAAGCTATTGATTGGGCAAATCAAGCCATTAGCAAGGCTACCGAAGCCTGGGAAACCAACAACGATCTTCAGCCTCTCGCCCGCCATATCAAAGACAACGCCAACAAAATTTTATCACAAATGCAGACTCCCAGCCCGGAAATAGATACACTCCCTCCTGCAAATTAGCCTTTATGCTAGCCCAACTTAAGAAAAATTTTTGCCTGAGCCTTTTTTTAGCAATTCTTCTTCCGCTAGAAATAGTTTTTGCGGCCACCTTTACTGATGTTCCAGAAACAAACTCTTATTATGGCGCAATTGAGAATATTAAAAATCTCAATATTATTAATGGTTATGCCGATGGAACCTTTAAACCTTTCCAGGAAGTGAACCGCGCTGAAGCACTCAAAATGATTCTTAATAGCGCCAACATAATACCTAAAAAGGGGCTTTTTGATACCACTTTCCCTGATGTACCGTTAGATAGTTGGTTTGCGGGCTATGTCATGGAGGGCTTAACATACGAAATTATTAACGGAAACGCCGATGGTACTTTTGCCCCAAATCGCACCGTAAATAAAGCCGAATTTATCAAGATGCTTTTAAAAACCTATAATATCAACCCCGATGAATATCAACTACCCCAGCAAATAGCAATCGATGTAAAGCCCGAAGATTGGTTTGCAAGTTCCATGAATTACGCCAAAGATAAAGGTATTATTTACGCTGATATCCAAAATAAATTAACCCCCGAAAAAAATATTACTAGAGGAGAAAGTGCTGAAATCATCTATAAAATGTATCTCCTAAGCCACGGAGGTGAGGTGCAAAATTTATTAAGTATGGCCGAGGCTAAACTGGTTGATGGTGTTATCCAGATTAATAACAATAATATTGCATTAGCGATAGACGATGCCAATCAAGCACTTTTTTATACAGATACCGCTTTAAAACAAAGCAGTGATACAAAAGTGCAAGCGGCAAATAAAATTGCCGCCGCTTTTCAGAAAATATTCTTAGCATACAGTGCTAAGCAGCAAGGCAATGAAGAACTTTTTTTACAATTAAAAGAAGAAGCTCAAAATCTTGCCACGGAAGGAAAAGGTGTTGATATATCAATCGCGCCTCTTTTTGAACAAATAGAGAAGCTTTTTTAGGAAAATATCGTTGCGAAATTTGGTAATTATTATATAAATTACTAAATTTCGCGCAAAAGATATATTTATAAAATATTTCTTATACTTGTCATGCCCCGTAGAATAGGCTGTTAAAGCCAAACATGTTATAATTGCTAGATTATAAAAAACATCAAAGCGCCGCGTAAAACTGCGCAAACAAAAATAAAAAAATGAAAATAAAAAAACAAATAATATTTTTAATTTTTATCCTCATCATGAGGAGTCACGCAACAGTTGTTTTTGCTGTGGTCGGGAGTAGCCCAAGTTACAACTTGCAAAGCGCCAGTTTTACAAATTCTGAAACCACCTCATCATCACCAAGTTATGGTGCTACTACCAATTTTGGTGACACTTTTAACAGTAACTCTTCCAGTACAAGCTATGCTGCTTGTTCCGGTACTGGCTGCGACGCAGGGGGCACAGGAGGAAGCACCCCGCCACCGCCACCTACCCCACCACCTACCCCACCACCTACCCCACCACCATCCCCTACTCCAAGCCCTTCTCCATCCCCCACTCCAACTCCTTCACCCACCTCGGTCGGCGGCGGAAGTAGCCATGGTTCTATCATTCCAAATGCAGAAGACGAATCCCCTGCCTCAGGAGGCGTTACTGGAAACGATCAAGAAGGTGTAAAGACGCCATCAGAAAATGGCGAAACTGGTAATGGATCACCCGGAGAAAATTCCGATGTTTCGTCGCCAGCCGAAGGCGCAAATACAACAGTGGGTACGACCGAAGAGGGTGGTAATGCACAGGATCTCAATGTTGCTACCACTACTGACGCTAGTTTGCCCCCACTCTTTCCTTGGCTAAAAAACAATGGCCGCCAAGATACAGGAAGCGGACTACAATCTTATGAATTAATGAATAATGTTTGGTGCAATGACTCAGCCTGTTTTGGCTTACCGGCGGTAGCCATGAGACCAAGTGCCGATGGTAATATCTTAATCATTAAACCATGGTTAATTTTATTAATGATCTTCTCACTCTTCTTAATTTTTGCTTTAGGCCTAGTCTTCCTAACAACCCATATCCACTTGCGTGAAGAAATGAGATACAACCATTTGCTTGAGGAGTTAATTAGAAGACAATACCCCAATCTTGACCCACAAAAAGATCGTAAAAAAATAAAGCATCCCAAATAAAAAGATATATTGAGCCATAAGGAGTTTCTAGAGTAGAATCCACTACGCACAAGGCACAGTGCCATTAATTTCTACTTAGTACCCCTGATGAATAGAGCCATTCTCCTTGCGGCTGGCACGTCGCAGCGCTTTAAAGGAAAAATAAAAGATAAGCTCAGCGCACCCATTTTAGGAAAGCCGATGCTATATTATGCGCTGCAAACTCTTCATGATCATCCTGATCTCCAAGAGCTGTATCTTATCGTAAATGCAGGCAATAAAGCCGCTATTCAAAAAATAGTAAAAACTTTTCATTTTCCAAAAGTAAAAAAAATAGTCCAAGGTGGAGCAACCCGCCAGCAATCTGTATACCAAGGACTTGTGGCCATAAAAGGTCAAAAAGATGACATCGTCCTCATTCACAATGCTGCCAACCCTTTGGTAAGTACCCAAGAAATTACAGAGGTTCTTCATGCTGCTAAAAAATATAACGCCGCCGCCGTCGGTCAAAAAATATTTGATACGATCAAAGAAATAAATAACGGCCACTTAATAAAAACACATGACCGCAATAAGCTTATAGCGGCACAAACACCGCAGGCGGCTTCTTATCAGGTTCTAATAGAAGCCTTTAAAAAGGCTCAGGGAAAAATCTTTACCGACGAGAGCTCTTTGCTAGAACATGCTGGTTACAAAGTAAAACATATCCCTGCCGGTGAACATAATTTTAAAATTACAACGCATCATGATTATGAAAGAGCCAAAGTTATTTTAGGAGATGTGCCTCAAAATTTTCTTATAGGGCTTGGGCAGGACAGCCATCAGTTTTCCGCAAAAGAAAAAGGTCTTACCCTAGGTGGGATATTTTTAAAAAATGAAAAAAAACTTGAAGCCGCTTCTGACGGTGATGTTATTTTGCATGCGCTCTATAATGCTATTTCACAAGCCTTGGGCGAAGGATCCTTGGGGCGATTCGCCACACCACTTTTAAAAGAAAAAGGCATTAGCGATAGTAAGAAATATCTGCAACCCCTTTTAGGAAAAATGAAAAAAAGAGGCTACCATCTGAATAATATTGGGATCATGCTTGAAGCTAAAGTGCCGGCCATCGACCCTTTATCATCCGCCGTAAAAAAAGCTTTAAGTACCCTTACGGGAGTTCATATAAGAAAAATTGGTATCACTGCCACCAGTGGAGATAGCTTGACCTCTTTTGGTAAGGGAAAAGGGGTGCAATGTTTCGCCATTGTTTCACTACAAAAAAATGAAAATTAAAGCCTACGCTAAAATTAATCTCACTTTAGATATTTTAAAAAAGGAGCAAAAATACCATCGTATCCAAACGCTTCTTTGTAAAATTCCTCTTTGCGATACTTTAACTTTCACCCCAATTCAGGAGCGCAAAATTATCATAAGCTCAAACCATAAAGATCTTCCCCTTGGGGCAAAAAATTTGGTTTATAAAGCGGTGATGCTCTTAAAAAAAACTAAGAACCATGGCGGCTTACGTATCCACATTCAAAAAAAAATTCCTATTGCTGCCGGTTTGGGCGGAGGCAGCAGCGATGCAGCGGCAACACTTTTAGCAGTAAATAAATTATGGAAACTCAAAATGCCCTTAAAAAAACTTGAAGCTCTTGCTGTGAAAATAGGCATGGATGTCCCCTTTTTTTTAAGAGCCAACGCCCACCCTCAAAAACAAACCACAGCCCTGGGGACTCATTATGGCGAAAAAATAACACTCCTTCCCTCTGCTACTCTTCCTCCCTTGCTTGTGGCACTTCACGGCAAAAAAATATCCACAAAAAAAAGCTATCAACAAATCGATACAAAAAAAACTGGGCAACAAACACCGCTCACCAAAAAATTTATAATCGCTTTAAAAAAACATCATCTTTTTGCCTTAACATCATTGTGTCATAACGATTTTGAAACGATTAAACCCGATTCTTTAGACAAAAATGATCAATTAGCACAAGATCTCAAAAAAAAGTTGTTACGCTCCGGGGCAACGCTCGTACATACATGCGGATCAGGTCCAGCACTCTATGCTTTTTATAAAACGCCTACCGCGCAAAAAAAAGCTTATAAAGAGTTACAAAAATATACAGACTTTATCCATATATTTCTTTAACCCCTTTTTTATGAAAGTAAAAAACAACCTTATCGCGATCACGGGATCGCTAGTACTTCTTACCAGTTTTATGCCGCTAGCGTTAGCGGAAAATGCTAATTCCTCAGAGGTTCACACTTCCATGGAAAGCACTTCTACAGATAAAACTGAATTTGTTAAAACCTTCTGCTCTGCAGAAAGCCTTGCTAAATTAGAGGCAGAACTTACCAATCGTGCTCTTAAAAACGAGACAAAAACTGAAGAGCGCCAAGGCAAAGAAAAAGGAGAAATGTCTAACCGCCAGGGGGAACGTGATGGGGAGATTACAAAAAAGCTTGGAGAGGAAAAAGATATGAATCCTGAACTCAAAGCTATTCTTGTTACTTTCCGCGCAAGCGTAGATGCAGCGGTAAAAGCTCGCAAGACAGGCAATGATGCAGCTCTAGCTATTTTAAAGACAGCTATGGAAGCTTTAAGGACTAACTTTAAAACAAGTATGAGTGATGCCCTAGCTAAAGTTAAAGCAGCATGTGGATCCAGTGAACAAACAGTAAAGGAAGCTGGCGTAAAAGCTTTCCGCGATACAGCAAAGACTGCGCGTCAAACCTTCACGGATGGCCAAAAGGCAGCTTTAGAAACAGCAAAAACATCTTTCAAGGCCAATCAAACAACTTTCAAAGCGGCTTTAGATGCAGCAAAAAAAGCTAAAGAAGAAGCCATGAATCTTAAAAAGTCTGAAAGAAAAGCAAAAAACGAACATTCTTCTGAAGCCAATAAATAAAGGCTTGAGGACTTAAACCATAAAAGATCAAAAAACTCCCTATCATTTACTGGGGAGTTTTTTGTTATTAAAAATAATTGCTCCGACCCTGCAGAGCTTTGGTAAGAGTCAGCTCATCGGCATAATCTAAATCGCCTCCCACCGGAAGTCCGCGAGCAATACGTGTTATTTTTACCTGTCGTGGTTTTAACAATCGTAACAAATAAAGAGCGGTTGATTCACCTTCTAACCCCGGGTTCGTAGCTAAAATAACCTCAACCTCTTGAGCATTTTCTGGTAAACGATCCAGCAGCGCCTGAATTTTTAACTGCTCTGGGCCAATACCATCCACTGGTGAAAGTGATCCATGTAAAACATGGTATACACCCTTGAACTCCAAAGTTTTTTCTAAAGCGACAACATCCAAAATCTCTTCCACTACACAAATTTGCTGCTGGTTTCTAGTAGTATTAGCGCAAATTTTGCAAAGTGCCTCCTCTGCAATATTCCAACAAGCTGAGCAAAATTGCAGCCTTTTTTTAAGATCCATTACGGCCTGCGCTAAGCCTTGAATGCGCATGTCTGGTGAATGCAATAAATGCATCGTCAAACGTTGAGCCGACTTTGGCCCAATGCCCGGCAACTTAGAAAACTCTTCAATAAGATCTTGAATGGATTGAGGAAGAAAAGAGGCCACAATATTTAATCATTAATTCTTAATTAACCTAAGGAATTCACTGCGGGTATTCAAATCCTTTTTAAAGAGACCGAGCAACGATGAAGTTGTCACTTCACTGCTTTGCTTCTCCACACCGCGAGCCATCATGCAGAAATGCTTTGCCTCTATAATAACGCCAACACCCCGAGGCTTCAATATGGAATAAAGAGCCTTGGCAATCTGATTAGTCAAACGTTCCTGGTTTTGGAGTCTTCGCGCATATATTTCCACCAGGCGCGGCATTTTGGAAAGACCGATAATTTTTCCATTAGGAATATAGCCAATATGCACCTTGCCAAAAAATGGCAGGAGGTGGTGCTCACAGGTGCTATAAAGCTCAATACTTTTCACCACAATCATCTCGTCATAAGCCTCATCTCCAAACACCGTCAAAACATCGGCGGGCTTTTGTTTATATCCGGCAAATAATTTATCATAAGAGGCAATCACGCGCCGAGGCGTATCTTTTAAGCCCTCTCGCTCGGGATCCTCACCAATATACTCCAATAAATGTTTAACAAGCTGTTCAGCCGCGGAGCCCCTATTCTTGCCTGATTTCGATTGAGCCATAACAAAAAATAATGCTCCATCTTTATAGCATGAATCCTTAAAATCACAA
>CAYMDR010000024.1:0-1966 GCA_964389195.1 uncultured Candidatus Peribacteria bacterium
AATGCCGCTCCCGAGTACCATCCTGAACGTACACCCACCGCTTCTGACCTCAATTTTAAAGCTGATACCCAGACCGGCGCATTAACCTATAGTTTCCCTATCGCGATTCCACCCGGGCGTAGTGGCCTGCAGCCCGATCTGTCACTCTCATATAATAGCCAAAATACTGAGCTAAATAGTGCTTTTGGATATGGCTGGAACGTATCGATTCCATATATCGAAAGAATCGCTCGTGAAGGAACCGATAAACTCTATGGCAAAAACTATTTCTACTCATCTCTTTCCGGTGAAATAACCGCTACCAACTTAAGCGACACCACGCACGGCATCTATGCGTCTAAAGTGGATGACGGCAGTTTTTTGCAGTACGATTTCAATGCGCAGAATCAGTGGATTGTCACCACCAAAACTGGCCAAGTATATAAGTTCGGTTTAACTGCAGCATCGCGACAAGATGATCCGAATAATGCTGCTAAAATATATAAATGGATGCTGGAAGAGGTGCGTGATACCCATGACAATTTCATTAAATATGAGTATAGCAAAAATGGCGGGCAGATCTATCCTGCACGTATCAGCTATACGGGAAGCGGGAATGTAGAAGGCATTTTCGAGGTACTATTTTTGCTCGAAAACCGCACGGATACCACCAAACAGTACAGCACCGGCTTCGAGGTGAGCACGGTGAACCGGGTCAAACAGCTTGAAACTCGCGTTAACGGGCAATGGATACGCAAATATGATCTTGCATATACTACCGGCCAGAACGGGATGGTGGGAATGCTCAAGGATATTGCCACCAGCGGCCAAGATCAAAATGGCATCGTCTCCACATTCCCCAAAACAAGCTTCAACTACCAGACTTCCGCCAAAGGTTGGACCAAAGATAGTAATTATCAAATGCCAAATGCCTATTTTTACGATACCACTAGCAATGATTATATCGGGACAACTACGGGCGATATCAACGGCGATGGCCTAGATGATTTCATCCAAGCTTCAAGTGATAGTGGCTCTGCAATTAATAAAATCTACCTTAACAATGGGAACGGGACAGGCTGGACATTGGATCCTGCTTATCATATGCCACTTATGCTCTACTCTGCAGGCGATAATACTTATAAAGCTGTCCAAATAGCTGATGTTAATGCTGATAACCTGGCTGATGTTATCCAATCATATAATCCTGGAGGAAAAATAGTTTATATCAATGATAGAGATAATAAGCAGTGGGTACAGGACAACAACTATTCTGTACCGGTTTTTTTTAACGAGGGTGGCGATAGCGATGAGGGTGTGCGTATTTTTGATGTTAATGGAGATGGTATTGAGGATTTAGTTCAATCAAAACCGGCAGGTAGTGGCGTTATTGAAGAAGGTGTGTACTTGAATAAAGGCGATGGCACTGGCTGGAATTTAAAAGATTTTAACTATGCTCCCATTCCGGTCTATTTTGTAAATGATATCGACCAAAATAAGCCAGCAGGAGCTTATACATTGGATATTAATGGCGATGGACTTACGGATTTGATCAATTCAACTTTGAACGGTCCCACTAGTAATAAAAAAGTTTATTTAAATAAAGGAGACGGCACCGGGTGGACTCTAAATAACAATTATAGTATCCCTGTCTATTTTTATGAATCTGGGGATCTTGATTATCGCGGGGTGAGAATTATTGATGTGAATAGTGATGGCTTGCCAGACATGATTCAATCTAACATAGGTCCAAATATAAATGATGTGTACATCAATCAAGGAAACGATACTGGTTGGGTAAAAGATCCAAACTATGTTATACCTATACCTTTTATAGTCGGGGGTGACGGAGAAGAAGGAGTCCGTACTTTTGATGCCAACGGTGATGGATCAGTGGACTTAATCCAATCCAAAAAGGAAGGGGCGATTAACACCCAAGGGGTCTACATCAACAACGGAAAAGCGCCGAATTTGCTCACATCGATTC
>CAYMDR010000024.1:1976-13703 GCA_964389195.1 uncultured Candidatus Peribacteria bacterium
TTACCTATAAGCCAACAACAACCTATAAAACAGGGTCGACATTAGCGAATGCCAAGCTGCCCATGGTTTTGCAAACGGTGGATACCATTACCACCAATGACTCCCTCCAAGCACCGTCAACTACAACGTATAAATATGAGGGTGGGGAATATTTCTATAACAGTCCGCACGACCGGAAATTTGCAGGGTTTAGTAAAGTCATAACAACGGATGCGGGAGGCAATGTAACCGATCAGTATTTTCATCAGGGGAACGATTCAGCGGTACAGCTTGGTGAGTTTCTTGATGATAAAGCGAAAATCAATAGGGTATATCGTGAAGAAAAGTACGATACACAGGCCAATCTATATGCTAAAAGTATTAACAAATGGGAGAGTGTTGATTTAGGGAATAGCAGAAACTTTGCATACATCTCGCAGTCGCTCCAGCAGGTATATGACGGCAATTTGACCCATAAAGATAAAGCTCAAAGTTTTGGGTATGATCCAACGAATGGCAACCTGATACAGCAAACCGACTGGGGTGAAGTAAATGGCAATGATGATGGTACGTTTCAAGATACGATGAGTGACAAGCTTGTCACCGCTCTTGCTTACGCTACCGACGGCAACAGGTTGGTGGGGTTGCCATCTCAGGAGCTGAGCAGCGATAGCCAGAATAATAAGGTGGCTGAAACCAACTATTACTACGATACTTTGCCGCTCGGACAAGTAACCGTTGGGGATCTGACCAAACAGGAACAGTGGGTGAATGGTCTTAGCTTTATTAATAGCCAAAAAAGTTACAACCAATACGGATTACTTACGCAGGAACTTGATCCTAAGGGCAATGCGACCACGTATACCTATGATGCCTATAACCTGTATCCGGCAACGGTTACCAATGCTAAAAACCAAACAACCCAGATGAGCTATAACTACGGCTATGGGGTAGCAGAGGGTACGACCGATGCGAATAATAGCAAGATGGTAACAACATATGATGGCCTGGGAAGAGCCATACAAACACAGGTTTCAGATCCAGCGAATCCGCTGAACCTTGTCATCAACAGCACCACGGCATATGACACGGTAAATTTTCCTCAAAGCATGACAAAAACCGCCCTGAATGGAGCTGGCGAAGATGTTGTTGCCATCACGTATCTTGATGGACTTGGACGCGTAATGCAGAGCAAAACTGAGGCGGAAGGTGCGATTACTTTTAGCATGAGAAACATTTTGTATAATGCGCTTGGGCAAGTACAAAAAGATTTTCTTCCGGTTTATACCGTTAGTGCAGCGTTTGAAAATATTGATGCCTCAAATCCTGGCACGGCCTATACCTACGATGCACTCGGTCGGGTTACGCAAACCACCAATACGCTGGGAACCACTGTTAGCAGCTATGATGATTGGCAGGTAACGATTATTGATCCTAACAACCAGCAAAAAACTTTAGGATATGATGCCCAGGGAAATTTGGTTCAGGTGCAGGAGTACTTAAATGGTGTTTCGTATGCCACCGCCTACAGCTATGACGCGCAGAAAAACCTGATCAAAATAACCGATGCTAAAGGCAATATTCGTAACTTTGGCTACGACCATCTTGGGCGCAAGCTTTTCCAAGAAGATTTGCATACGCCAAACGATCTAACGTTTGGGACATGGAGCTACACGTATGATGCCAACAGCAACCTTTTCACCGAAACCGATCCGCAGCATCGGATCACTACGTATACGTATGATCAGCTCAATCGCATACTAAGTGAAGATAGCAACGCCAGCGGTGGGGTAGAGGTGACGTATACATACGATCTGGGGTTGTATGGCATTGGACGATTGAAAAACATCACCACCCCGGCACTCCAGAAAAAGTTTGCATACGATATTTTAGGGCGCATGACTCAAGAGACCAAAATAATAGATGGCAAAACATATAGTACAAAACTCCTCTCTGATCTGCTTGGCAACCTGTTGCAACTAACCTACCCGGATGGCACGCAGGTTATATATAGCTTTAACAACGCGAGTCAGATCGAGACGGTATCAAAAAGTTTTAATGGTGTTATGGAGCCAATCGTCACGGTGATCGATTATGCGCCTACGGGGGCGATCACGCACCTGGAATATGCCAACGGCGTGATGACGGACAACACTTTTGACCCGCAGCAACTGTACCGTCTCATCCAAAAAACCAGCAGCAGCAATGGGATCAAACTCCAAGATGTTTCGTATACCTATGATGCCGTGGGCAATGTACTCACGCTGACAGAAGCAGCGGATGTGAACACGGCGCGCAAAGCTGTATATGAGTATGACGATCTGTATCGACTGACCAAAGCGACGGTAACAGACACGGCAAATAACCAAGACTACGTACATGATTATAGCTACGATATTTTAGGCAATATATTGAGTCGCTCGGATGTAGCGGGTACGTACACATACGCGGGCGGGGATCCGCTGACAAGTAACGGAACCACGGCGCACCCGCATGCTGTTACCAAAGCAGGCGGTGTTTTGTACCAGTATGATCTGAACGGCAATCTTGTGAGCAACGGTACGTGGACACATAGCTGGGACTACAAAAACCGGCTCTTAAGCTCCACAGACGGCGCTACAAATATAGCGTATGGATATGATGAAGCTGGGGAGCGTATCAAGAAAACTAATCTGACGACGGGCGGTATCACGCGGTATATTAACCAGTACTATGAGGTTGAAGGGGCAGCAGGCCCTGAAAAACATTATTTTGTGGGCAGTCTGAAAGTTGCCAGTGAAACGCCCGTCCGCTTTCTTATCCTCCCGAAAAATGTGCTCAAGGTAATGATTGATCTTTTTGGCGCGGGGAGTTCGGGCGCGGGGCATTTTAATGCGGAGAGTGGCAAAAGTACGGGTATAAGGACAAGCGGTGACGTGAGCGTACCGGCTAAAGCACCTCAATTTGGCATTGATGTGAGCCATTTAAGTGAAAAGGAGTTGCGCGTGCTGGTACAAAAACTGCTGAAAGGTAATGTGAGAATCAAGAATACGGATGCAAAAGACATGCCAAAAACGACCCTTGAAATCGCCAGCCTTGGCACGTTTGAAATCATGGATCTGCTGGGTGTTCCGGAGTATCAAACGCTGAGGTATGAAAAGCCGGGTGTTTCTGACAGTATCTCCATTTTCCAGCCATCGTTTCCTGATCACCTTCCTAAGGACGATACTGTTATTCTTCTTTTTAGCTATCCATACCTGGTATACCACTCCTCCGACCATCTCTCCAGCGCAGGCGTTGATACGGACAAAGCTGGGGCATTGGTGAACCTCTTCGACTACTACCCCTTCGGTAACGTGCGAATAGAAGAAAGCTCCGGCAAATATACTAACAACTTCAAGTACACTGGCAAAGAGCTCGATTCCGACACCCACCTCTCCTACTACGGTGCTCGCTACTATGATGCCTCCATTGGCAGATTCATCTCTCAGGATCCCTGGGCGGGCGACATCACCGACCCCCAGAGCTTTAACAAGTATTCATATGTCCGCAACAACCCCCTCAAGTATGTCGATCCGGATGGAAGGGATTGGGTTCATAGCGCTACTCAATTCTTCCAAAATCAACACGAAGTAACATTACAAATAGGCGATACTTTAACGTTTGGACAATTTTCAAATGCTTTTAATACTGCGGAAAATGTTGGGCTACAGTGGCAAGAGGCGTATAATAACGGCAGCTTAAGTACTCAAACTGTTCAGGAAGGAGTTGGTGAAATAGTTACTGAAGGACTCAAATTAAGTGGAACTGCTTTCTTGACGGGCGTAACTCTTGGAGAAATTTATGCGACCGGGAAGAATGCTTTAGCTCCTCCTGCCCAAAATGTTACAACTAATGCAGCTCCAAAACCTACTCCACAAACGGAGGCTTCGCTTTCTACCAATGGCCTAAACCTTCAAAAGCAACTGGCCAGTGAGGCACAAATGGCTGAAACAGGAAGACCTATAATAGAATCATCAAAATTAGATCAAGCGGCCAGATTATCTAATCAATATGGTGGAAATACTACCGATTGGATTAAACAATCAAGCTCTTCCTTTACAGCCAATGATGCAACTAAATTTGAAACTCATTGGTATGAAAACACTGTCAATAACCTACGGGTTGAATTCAAAACTAAATTAGATATTAATACTAAATAATATATGAAAGTTAAATGTATAAAAACGGTTATCAGTAAACCTGATAAAAGTATTACGAACGATGATGTAACTGGATATCTTAAAGTTGGAACCATATTTTGGGTATATGGTATAGAATTTGCAAATAATATAGTATATGTATACGTATATGGAATCGAAAATTTTGAGCATTTGCTTCAAGTTCCTTTAGAATTATTTGAAATTATTGATAATACCATTCCCGAGGTTTGGCTATTTGGAATACAAAAATATGGAGGAGTAACTTTATGGCCAAAAATGTTCTATGAAAAAGACTTTTGGGAAAATTTTACCGATCATCAAAAAGACGAAAGAAATAGATTTGAATCTTTGAGGAAAATTATAGAAAAATAGTAGATATTTTTTACACGTCTTACCTTTCTTATGACTCACCTCGCTGTATCACAACGTAATCGTAAAATAGGAATAATACTTATTGTATGGCCATGGATTCTTATTATTAGCATTCTTTTCCTTTTTGGGTTTATGAATGCTTTGCTAAATGGAAATATTTATGCCAACGAAGGACAGTCGCACATTTTGGATCTTATACGAACTTTTTTTAATTTTTTCTTAGGGCTGCTTGGTTTTATTTGTGTCTTAGGATCAATTATAGGAACACCTATAGGTATATACTTTTTAGTAAAAAAAGTCCCTGTAGTTGGACACCCCTTTGATGAACGATCAGGGAAGGGGGCACTTTCAACTATTCCAGAACAAATTCAAGGTTGGAATTGGGGTGCTGCAGGTTTAACTTGGGTTTGGGGAATAGGCAATGGCGTTTGGATCTCTCTTCTATCTTTTTTACCATTTTTTAATTGGTTTTTTTGGATTATTTTGGGCTTTAAAGGCAATGAATGGGCTTGGAAAAAAGTAAAATGGGAAAGTGTAGATGAATTTCAAAAAGTACAAAAACAATGGAAACTGTGGGGGGTTGTCTTTCTTGTGCTGCGAATTGTTTTTCTCTTGCTTATGTTTTTTACATTTTGATCTATAAAAATTTAAAAACTTATCATAAATATATTCAGTATCTTAAGACACTTGATATAGAGGAAATTATATAATCCCCCCTAAAACCAGCCGGAGGGAACTTCTGTTTCGGTGGTTCCTGCTTGGGTTTCCTCTGTAGCTTGAGTTTCTTCCGTTTCTTCCACTGTTACAAAAAGTTTGTCCCAGTTTTTATCCTGTTTAAAGCTGGGGTAAACTTCACGACCTATCGTAATGATGCCTTCCGGTTTGGTAAAATCTTCCCGTGCCTTGCCTTTAAGCGCTTCTACGAAGAAATCATGGTAAATGGGGTCGCTGGTATAAAGGCTATAGGCGTTGCTCCTCATGTTTTTGCCATTTGTATTACCTACCCATACACCTGCAACAAGGGAAGGGGTATAACCAATCGTTAAATCGTTGTTGGGCAAAAGGGCTCTGCCAATTTTCTTGTTGGAGGTACCGGTTTTTGCAGCCACATTATGTTCAGGAATTGTTAATAACGATCTCCAGGAGCCTGCAGGTCGCGCCAGGATATCACTTAAAATGTTGCTGACAATATAGGCAACCTGGGGGTCGATGACCTGTTCACCCCTGGGTTCATAAAAATCTTCAATAATTTCTCCTTTGCGATTTCGTACTTCTAAAAGCGGATTCAGGGGATAATGTTTTCCCCCACTGGCGAAGACTGCATAGGCTCCTACTAAATCCAAGAGTTTTACTTCACCGCTACCAATGGCCATGGGCCAGCCGTAGTTAAAAGTCCAACCTCGCTCCAGTGCTTTTTTATTAAAAGCCTCTTTGAAATCCCTCAAACTTGTTAGTCCAATTTTATCTAGAAAATCTAAAACTTTTTCCTCTTCACCGGCTAAATAATAACCTTTAATAGCTGGGATATTGCGTGATCCTCCAAGGGCATTACGTATGCTCATGCGCCCTAAATATTGGCCGTCATAATCCTGAGGAACATCTTTTTTATTAAAGATCGTTTTATAATCACTTAAAATAGAGCCGGATCCGATCCCGGCATTTTCAATCGCTGCTGCGAAAATCAATGGCTTAAAAGTTGAGCCCGGCTGCCGCGGACTGGTTGTTACATTTACTTGGCCATTGATACTGTCATCCCAATAGTTCACAGACCCAACCATGGCTAAGATATTGCCATTTTTTGGATCCAAAGCCACTAAGCCGGCGTTATTGGCTCCGTAATTTTTTAAATTCTTTTCCGCATATTTTTCCACCGCTGCTTCTGCTATACCCTGAAGGCGCGGATCCAAGCTGGTTTTTACCTGTAATCCACCGCTTTCTACTAACTCTTTTCCATATTTCTCTTCCAGTAATTGGCGGACATAAAAAACAAAATGCGGAGCCTTAATTCTATGAGCAGGATCAATAAATGGCAAAACCATACCATCTTTCCAGGCTTTATTAAGTTGTTCAGCTGTTATATAACCATCTTCAAGCATGCGAGCTAAAACATAATCTTTTCTTCCCCACACATAGTTGTCATCATAAGGCGATACACAGACCGGCGCTGTTTTTAAAGCAGGGGCTTGTATCGTTTCTTCTTCCACTGACGGCAAAGCTTCCTGAACATCTACAGACTCAGCGGGTGCTCCCTTACAGTACCCCATTAATTCTTTGCGATTTTGGCCATAGGGGGAATAATAGGAAGGAGCTTTAGGTAAAGAGGCTAAAACAGCAGCTTCTAGTAAGCTTAAATCCTTTGCCGATTTTCCAAAAAAAGTTTTGGCGGCAGCCTGAATACCAAAGGCGTTAGATCCATACGCAATTTTATTTAAATACATCTCTAAAATTTCGTCTTTAGAAAAAAGTACTTCAATTTGAATTGAGAGTAAAAGTTCTTTTATTTTTCTTTCGTACGTTCGATCTGTAGTAAGAAAAATATTCTTGGCCAATTGCTGTGTGATAGTTGAAGCCCCCTGTTTGATACTTTCCTCCTCAAGATTTTTCAATTGAGCTCGAACTATACCAAGAATATCAAAACCAAAATGGTAATAAAAATTTTTATCTTCAATAGCAATAGTGGCGTTGATGGCATCTCTGGCTATGGCATTAAGAGGAACATATTTACGATTCTCTTCACCATAAATGCTATAAAGGATATTGCCATCTCGATCATAAATGGTTGTTGTTTCGGCAAAGCTTATATCTTTTAATCTGGAAACGTCTGGTAAATCTCTCCCAAAAAATAAAAAAATGGTCAGTAATGATAAAAAGGTCATCAGGAAAAAAGTCCCGAGGATTTTTAAAATACCACTTCCATACCGAGAAACTTTTTTAACATATTTCCCGTAGCGCCTAAAAAAATAACTTTTATAAGAATGCGGCGAGGGCGTTAAACTAATTTTCTCTTTAAGCTCAATGTTAGTTTTTGGTTGATTTACATTAGCTTTCTTATTCTTCTTCTTTTTTTTCTTCGCCATACTAAAAAACAAAAGTTTTATGTTTTTATTATGACAGATGCGTCTTAAAAAACAATTTTCGATTAACCGCGAAGCGATGGAATAAAAAAAAGCCCCGCGGGGCGGGGCTTTTGCTTGTGAGAGAAATTATTTTCTCTTTTTAGCAGCAGCTTTCTTTTTTGGAGCCGCTTTTTTCTTTGCTACAACCTTTTTCTTTGATACGACCTTTTTTGCTGCAGATTTTTTTGCAGCTTTTTTCTTCATAGCCATAGAAGAGAGAGTTAAATAATAATGAAATATATTTTCTTTCAGTGTTTATATGTTAACAAAATGTATATACACTGTAAAGAATTTTACCTAAAATAGAGTAAGTAAATTTTAATTTTATGTCCTTGGAAAATTTTTATATCTATACTGATGGAAGTTGCAAAGGCAATCCAGGTCCCGGCGGATGGGCTGCAATACTATTGCATAAAGAAAATGAAGAGCCTTTAAAAATCCTAAAAGGCAATGAGTCTCATACTACAAATAACCGCATGGAGATGCTCGCCGTTATTGAGGCACTTCGCTATCTTCATGAGAACCATTTACAGAATAGTATCGTAACTTTATATTCCGATTCCAATTTAGTTATTCAAACTTTAACCAATGGATGGAAAAGAAAAGCGAATCTAGATTTGTGGGAAGAGTTGGATGAGTTAAATGAAGAATTAACCGTTACCTATCTTTGGGTGCGCGGTCACTCTAAAAATAAATGGAATAATGAGTGCGATAAAATTGCAGTAGCTGAATCGAGTAAAGCACAAAAAAATATCTCTTCACATCCACCACGAAGAAGCTCTCTTAAAAAACCTTCGAAACAAGCTCATCTATTTTAAGGTTTCCATTTGTCTTTCCTATTGGTCTCTTTTAATCCCTACTTCTGATTTAGCTAGTTTTGATACCGGAAGCCATTGACTAAAACTTAAATATATTATAGTATCTGCCCCTTTGTTTGGTTATATGCTCCAAGAGGCTTTTGGTACCAATAATCTTATACCAGCTCGTGATCTTACTTATCACGAGCAAATTAAATGTTTAGAAGAATGGAGAGAATCTAGAAATCAAGATGCTTATAAGAGGCTCCTAGGCTCTTTGATAAGAATTGCCTACCAAGAAGCTAGAAGATTTTGTTCAAACGTACATTGGGCTAATTATGATGAAGTTCTTTATGATGTTTGTATTCCAACAATTGAACGCTGTATTAATGGGTTCGATTTAGATAAAGCTGCTGGTAAAAACCCATTAGCTAATTATGTTTTTAGATCTGTTAGGAGTGCCTTAGGTACTTTTTCGAGAAAAGGAAAATTTAAACTGCAAGGCCATAGTGATTCTTTAGATGAAGTTTTTGACGATGATGATGATCGTACCTTAGGAGATTTCTTGAGTGCAAAGGTGTTATCCCCTGAAGATGAAGTCATGGTTGATGATCTTAGATTAAAAACTGCGGCATGGTGTCGTGCTGTTATCGCCACCTGCCTATCAGGGAGACAACGTCAAGTTGCTGAATGTTTTTATTTATCTGATGAAGTACCTAGTATCGATGCTGTTGCAGTAACCCTAGGAACGACCTACCATACCATTCAGTATGATCTTCGAACAATTAAGGCTATTTTAAGGTCTACTCTAGAGTATGACGATGAGGGAGAGGCTTTACCTGTTTCTTCTTGTCGGTATTTACTTGGACATTTTGTCCCAGGGATTGCCTTAACACAACCCTCTGATGAAGAAGAACATCTAGAAAAATTTACTCGGGCGGGCGTTATTTTTACCTCGGGTGGCAAGATTGATTTAAGCCATGCAGGTAATCATAGTTTTAATATTACAATTTTCCGCATGCAAAATGGAACTTTTAAATCGGGACTAGCTTTATTGGAAGAGCATAAGGCTGCTTCAGTTTTTGAATTTTTCCAGAGAGATGATATTGATACGAATTTATTTATTCTGCCTGATAAGAAGGTAGATTTACTTAAGAAACAGCGTTTTGGAAAAGAAGAAAATTATAGGGATAAAACGGATTATGATTTAACACCTGCCGAAATTGCTAGTGCTGTGCGTATGGCTCCAAACCTTCAAAAGATGATGGATTTATTTGATCTAAAAATCGATAATGGGAAATGGGTAGTTTCAGCTTCTAGTAAGGTTTTTCGCAAAGAATGGTGTATGGTCAACGGAGGATCAGCAAAAAAAACAGGTAAAAAATTATTGAAAATGTGCGGTATTGAAGGCCAGGATCAAAAAGCCTTGCAAGCTTTTTTTGAATTGGTTTTTGGGATTGATTTAATCTTTAATATTCAGGCCAGTCACCCAGTTGCTGCTAAAGAGTGTCTCGATCCTGCTTACCTCCTTGACCAGCTTCGCTCTCCAGCAAATGTAAGTATTCTTTATGCCTGTGGTATTGAGGTAAAAGGTGATCAATGTTTGGTAAAGACCAATACTGAAGATTTTCGCCCGACTCCATTGAATGTTGGAAAAAGTACTTTAACAGCAATAACTATTTTTCAAATTTTATCTTTGCCCATGAACCATCCAGGAATTTTAGATTTTTGTAGAATGGTTTTTCCCGATAAAAAAGTGGTTTCTGGTAAAAGTAGAAATGGAGTAGTTATGAATGAGATGAAGCCGGAAGAGCTAATTACTGAGCTACAAAAGGAAGAGAATAGGACTATTCTTAGAGTAAAAGCTTCAAGAGATGATGCGGATATTTTATATGTTGATATGGATTTTTATGATTTTAGAGGTGTGCAATTTAATGTAAAAGGACGATCTGTTGGGATTACAGTTATTTGTCGTTGTTTGGGATTATATCCATCTAAAACTGATATTGCCATGATTTACAAAATGGTTTTCGGTGAAGATAGAATCATTACAAAGCAGATGAAAGCCAATTAGAAGCTCATCTATTTTAAGGTTTCTATTTTTTGACGGAGCGTCTCTTCACTTTGAAAACCGATAAGTTTTTCTACTATCTCGCCATCTTTGAAGAAGATAATGGTGGGTATACTTTGAATTTCATAGCGATTACCAATTTCACCGTTATCATCAACATTCAGTTTGCCGATTTTAACTTTGCCGGCATATTCATTTGCTAGTTTTTCGATGCTTGGTGCCATCATCTTGCACGGACCACACCATGGCGCAAAAAAATCGACTATCACTAAGCCTTTGGCCTTTAAAACTTCGTCCTGGAAATTAGCATCGGTAAAAGTTACTTCACTCATAGTAAATATTTAAAAAATAATTTCATACCTATTATATAGCGCTTTTTGCCAAAAATCCTACTAAAATTACTCTACCACCGGAGGTTGTATAATTTTTGGCTTAATAACGTGCGTTTCAAAGATTAAAGCTTTGGCCGAAAATTTTTCTATATCCTGCTTAAACTGTTCTATATCGGTAGTTATACTTTTACCAAGATATGATCTCCGTAATAAGCGCAAAAAGGAAAGTTTCTTTATGGCTGTTTTATATTTTGTTTTTCGTAATTCTCGGCGTTCCTTATATAAAGGCGTCAAATCCTGATGAAACAAAATCATCATGTGATCCACTTCTAAAATTTTAGACGCTAACTTTTCTTGAGCATTGCCCTGTTGGGCAATAATCCTAAAAAAATGTAGCGTATTCTCTGTGGCACCGCATTTTCCTAAAACCATAAGATTTTTAGCGGGAAATGCATATAAAAACCAGCCCCTACTTACTATTTCACGCTGTTCATTGCGATGAAAAGCAAAACTTATGTAAAAATGCTCATCTCCACCCATGCGGCGCAGGTACATGGCTTTGGCTTGCATATCAGCATTATTTCCAAAAATAAAACCATCCAGCTTGGAAGGCAGATCATCATGGATTTTTTTTAAACTATTCCATGGTGCTAAACGGCCATTCTTAATTTTATAAGCCAATTTTAATAAGGTATTTGGATCAAAATCCGGCAAAAATTCAGCCAAACTGTTCATGGTTCTTTCATACATCTTTCCCAGCAGGGACTCCATGGTATCTTGAGCATCTTCAAATAAGGTGCCGAATTTAGAGATATTAACAATATTACCGCTCTCTAAGTATAATCTTAAGACATATTCTTCATCATCAAATTCATGATT
>CAYMDR010000025.1:0-9598 GCA_964389195.1 uncultured Candidatus Peribacteria bacterium
AATTGCAGCAACGCAACGCGCCATTTTTACCATGACGTGGGAATTCTGTGAAATGAAACTTAAAGCTGGCTTAGAAATAACCATTCCCCCCGACATAACCGTTCGCAAACTCGGCCATTTAAAGCCTAAGAATGAAAAACCTGTCGAAGAGAATACTGAACAAGCCCAATTATTTTAGAACTTTGGCTTCATCGTATGCCAAGCAGTGGCCTGCTCATAAGCAGCCCCTACTTTCAAAAGTAAATCCTCGCCAAACTGTGGCGCAATGATTTGCATACCAATTGGCAAACCATGAGACGTAAAACCACAAGGAAGACTTAAAGCCGGTATACCCGCGCAATTAACCGGAATCGTCAAGGCATCGGCCAAATACATCGCTAAAGGATCATTTTGCTTTTCACCTATTTTAAAAGCTGGAAAAGGTGATACAGGAGTCACTAAAACATCAACCTCCTTAAAAGCATTTTCAAAATCTTGGGTAATCAAAGTTCGTACTTTCTGAGCTTTCTTATAATAAGCATCGTAATAACCGGCAGAGAGAACATACGTTCCCATCATAATACGTCGCTTAATCTCGTCCCCAAAACCTTCACTGCGAGCTTGATAATAATAATCTATTAAATTATCAACATTTTTTTGCGGTTTAGAACCGTAGCGAACCCCATCAAGACGGGCTAAATTAGCAGATAATTCGGCAGGCATCACAATATAATACACCGCTATGGCATATTTGGTATAAGGTAAGTTTACAGGCTTCACCGTAGCTCCCATTTTTTCATACTCTTTCACAGCATCCTTTACCGCAGCAGCAACTTCCGGTTCAATCCCCTCGCCAAAATACTCTTCAGGAATGCCAATACGTAAACCTTGGATAGCTTTACCTAAATTGGCTCGATAATCAGGTACTCTTACATGAGGAGTTGTAGCATCACGGGGGTCAGAGCCAGCAATCACCTGTAAAATCTCAGCACAATCACGAACAGTTTTAGTAACAGGCCCAATCGTGTCAAAAGAGGAAGCCAGAGCTGTAACGCCACTCCTAGAAACACGCCCATAGGTGACTTTTAAACCTACTACACTACAAAAAGAGGAAGGCTCACGAATCGACCCACCAGTATCCGTTCCAAGCGTATAAAAAGCCATATCCGCCGCAACAGCTGCAGCAGATCCACCGGAAGACCCTCCCGCAACTCTCTCTAAATCCCAAGGGTTTTTGGTTACACCAAAGCAAGAATGCTCAGTAGATCCACCACAAGCAAACTCATCCATATTAAGTTTACCCGTCATAACCATACCGGCATCATATAATTTATCAACAACCGTAGCGTTATAAGGCGGCACAAAGTTTTTCAAAATTTTAGAACAACAGGTCGTCTTTACGCCCTTGGTATTAAAAATATCTTTCAAAGCAGCCGGAACACCCAGTAAAAGTGATGTATCACCCTTTGCTAATCTTTCATCAGCAAGTTTAGCCTGAGCCAAAGCGAGCTCTTCTGTAAAACTTACATAAGCATTCAACTTTGGATTAAGCTCTTGCGCTCGCTTTAACAAATCTTGGGTTACATCAACCGAAGAAAATTTCTGAGCCCGCAACCCCTCAGCAACCTCTAATAATGACATTTGATAAAACATACTCAGGTAATTACAGGTTTAACTTTAATCTGCTCACGTTCAACCGGCAGCTCAGTACAAGCCAATAGTTCCTCTTTAGTTGCAAATCTTTTCACTTCATCTTTGCGAGTAACACTTTGTAATCCTGTCACCTGTGAAGTCGCCTCCACCTGATCGGTATTCACTTCATTAAGTACTTCTACGTAGGACAAAATATCACTGAGTTGATGTGCAAAAAGCTCCAACTCTCCCTCACTAAGGGCAAGTCGAGCTAATTTAGCGATATGTTTAACCTGATCTTTAGTAAGCATACATACAAATTATAACAAGCAAGAGTGTAGCGCAAAATTACGAATTTTCAAACCATTACCTAAAGAGAAAATCCTTGCTAGCGCAAAGCCCGACCAGTATACTTTCAAGCGCTTATTTATAGCAAAAAAGTGAAAACTGCTCAAAACATCCAAAAAATAGCCCTACTCTTTTTTATAACATTAGGGCTCACCCATATTCTTTCTGGTTTAATGTTCAGCAATAATTACTTTATTCCCACGAGCATCATCATTAACCGTATTCTAGACATACCATTTGCGATGACAGCACTTATATACGGATTTTCCAGTATATACTTACAGTTAGATGAAAAAACACACAAACAAGCCTACATAAGTTTTATCATTCTTACTCTTCTCATTTTCATATTATTGCTTTATATTAATCTCTTCGTACCCGATAAAGCTTCATTTAATGCACAAACTCTCCATGCTCAATAACAATAAAAAAACAACTGTTATGGCCTTTGGAAGCTTTGACTACTTCCACGAAGGACATTCTTACTACTTACAACAAGCTCGAACGTTAGGAGATTATCTTATCGTCGTCATCGCTAGAGATAAAACGGTAAAACAGATTAAAGGTGAACTCCCCCTACATTCAGAGCGGCAAAGAGCTAAGGCTGTTGAACAAAGCGGTATCGCGGACAAAGTGGTATTGGGTTATCATGATGACAAACATAAAGTGTTAAGAAAATTCCGCCCTAATGTTATAGCACTCGGTTATGATCAATTCGTTTTCACTCAAAAACTTGAAAAAACCCTTATCGATCTCAAACTTGACGCTACTATCAAAAGAATTGAGGCCTACTTCCCTCAAGTTTTTAAATCTTCATTACTCAAAAAACAGCAAGCTGCCAAAATAGAAACAATGATAACTGCCCCCTCACCATGAATCAAAATAAAATAACACCAACCAGCTCAGGAAATATTTTAACCAGTTTTGTTCAAGGCATAAGATTAGGGATAGCCAATTTTTGGCGAAACAAATTTTTGTCGTTCGCCACCATTATTGTGATGGCGGTGATTATTTTTATTTTTAATGTTATTTTAGCCATCCAATTTATTGGCAACCAAGCCCTACAGGCTTTAAGTGAAAGAGTCGACATTGTGATTTATTTGCGTGATGACATTAGTTTCTATGAAGCCAAAGGCCTAAGCGAGGCTCTTAGCAGTATAGAGGGCGTGAAAAAAGTCCAATACACCTCAAAAGAAGAGGCACTCAAAGTTGTTAGTAAAACTCACCCCAAAACTGCTGACTTTCTACAAAAATTTAACCTTAAAAACCCTCTTCCCCCAAGCATAAGCGTCATTACAGCCAACTCTGAGGATCATACCAAGGTACAAGCACTCTTAGCAGAAGAACCATATAAAAACCTTACTCAAAACTACTTACCTCAAGGTTCAAGCGATGACAGTAAAATTTTATCAACTGTAACGGACAATCTTAATAATATGAGTAATTTTGTCCGCCAGCTTATCTTCTGGATGGTACTGGTTTTTATTTTAGGAGGGACGCTTATTATCGTAAATGCTATCCAGCTTACCATTTTTACACGTCGTCATGAGATTTACATTATGCGCCTCGTTGGAGCAACACCTAATTTTATTCGCTTACCTTTTATTTTAGAGGGAATATTATATGGATTATGCGCAGTAGCTCTAAGTTTCCTAATTCTTACCGTGCTAAGTAAAAATATCCTTATCCCCAATACTAATTTAGAAACCTATTTTACCAATTTACAATTTGGTAAAATATTTATTGCTGAGATTTTTATAAGCATCTTCATTGGTGCCATCAGTAGTTTTTCAGCTATGGAAAAATATCTCAAAGGCAAATTGACCTTAAATTAATGCGAAATCTTAATACACCCGGCATCATTTTAAAAAAATACAACAGTGGAGAATACGACCAATTCGTAACTATTTACTGTCCCGGACTAGGGAAAATTCAGGCCTTTGCCAAAGGATCTCGCCGCATAGAGAGCTCATTTACCGGACACCTGGAAACCTTAAACATTTGCCATTTCCAACTCTATAAAAGCTCAAACAATTTTACTATTACCCAATGCCAAGCGGAAACCGTTTTTAAAAATGTCCGTAACGATTTCACCAAAAGCATGATTGCTATGATCATTTTAGAAATATTCCAACGTACAACTTCTGCCTCAGAAGATGGTGAAGACCTCTTTTACCTACTAGAAAAAACCTTGCGTTTTTTAAGCCAAAACCCAAAACATTTATTATGCCTAGAAAGTTTCAAAATAAAGCTACTAAACCTACTTGGCGTTATGCCAGATATTTCCTGTTGCTCCCTTTGTGAAAAAAAATGGCAACTAAAACAAACTATTTTTCTTAGCAATGATGGAGATTTAAGCTGTATATCTTGCCATAAAGAACCAAAAAAATACCAAGAAATATCCTTCAATATTATGAAACTCATCCATTTCCTTATGCATAAGGATTTTAAAGAAACCGCAAATATAAAATTAACACTCCAAGAAGAGGAAGACCTAAAGCACATTAGCAATGCTTTCTTGCAACGACATATCAACAGTGAGCTACAAACTGAACGTATTATGGCTTCGCTTTAATCAAGAACTTTACCAACCTCGTAAACATTACGAATGCGCTGTAAGCTCTCTAATATTTGCTGATACTGTTCGTTATCAGTAAGTTCCAAAGTCATTTCTCGCGAAATATCTTTATCAATATATTTCACCATACCAAAATCCAAAATATTAACATGAACCTTAGCAATAGCTTCAGCTATATCACGCACTAAACCCACCCTATTCTTAGCACGCAAACTCAATTTAACCGGATATTTCTTCTTATCCACTGCTCTACCCCAGCTCGCCTCTAACACCCTACTTTGATTTGAATCTTTCAAAACTTTACAATCTCGCACATGAATAGTCACGGCGCTACCACGAGTTATATAGGCAACAATAGGTTGGGTTAAAGTAGGCTTACAACATTTAGCAAAACGATAAGGAACACCTTCTTCACCAGCAATAAAGACATCTTCTTGCTGCTTTAAGGTATTAACTTTTTTACGAGGAAGTATAATTTTTCCCTTAAGCTGAGTAGCCGTAAAAAACGTAGATGTCGGAGCCACCACAGGCTTTAGCTCAAAACCAGCTAACTTTTTTAAAATATTATTTAAAAGCAAAGTTCCACTTCCAACACCCTCTACTAAAGCCACTCTTTCTTTAAAAGAAAGTTTTTTTCCTTCATATTCCTTAAAAAGGGAAAAATCCTCATCCAATAAAGGCTTACCAAGGCGAACCAAAGCCTTATTTATGATCTCTTTACCATCATTCAAACTTGTATGTTTATCTAAACTTTTCAAATAAGAACGAATCTTATTACGCGCTAAAGAGGTTTTAACTAAAGAAAGCCAATGGGCTTTAGGAAAAGACTTATTATTCACTACAATCTCTACAAACTCACCATTTTTCAACTCATAATGCAAAGAAACAACCGCCCCATTAACTTTTGCCAATTGGCAGTGATTACCTAAATCCGTATGTACAGCATAAGCAAAATCAATAGGGGTTGACCCCTTGGGCAAATCTTTTACCGCACCATCAGGAGTAAAAACAAAAATACTATCACTAAAAACATCCAGTTTTAAAGCTTCCACCAATTGATGCTCTTTTAAATTATTTTGAATTTTTGATAAGGCCTGAATCCAATCAAGATAATGGTTATTTTTAATTGAGCTACCCAGTACCTGTTCCAATTTATCCTTCGCCAACAAATTAATATTTTTCTTATTTTCCTTATAAATCCAATGTGAAGCCACTCCATTCTCAGCCTCTTCATGCATACGCTTGGAACGAATTTGAATCTCGGTAGGTTGATAAAAAGATTTAGGAGAAATACCAAGCACTGCCGTATGCAAACTTTGATACCCATTCGGTTTTGGAACAGCTGCATAATCCTTAAAACGATTAGCCAAAGGCTTCCACTTACTATGAATCAACCCAAGCACGCTATAGAGATTATCGTAAATCTCTTTGCCTTTCTCATCATAATGGTTAGGCAAAATAACACGCATAGCGAAAATGTCATAAATATCATCAAGAGAAGAATGGCTTTTTGCTTTTAACTTTTTATAGATGCTATAAAGACCTTTAATCCGACCATCCACTTGTATCTCCAAATTCTGCGTACGTAAAAAAGATTCAAGTTCACGCTGAATTTGTTCAATATTTTTACCGCGTTTCAACATATACTCATTCATCTGAGCCTTTAAATCATCAAACTGCCTTGGATATAAATACTGGAAACATAAATCTTCCAGTTTTACCTTCAAATTATAAATACCAAGCCGCGCCGCAATAGGTACATAAATATCTAAAGTTTCTTTTGCAACCATTTTCCTTACACTAATACTATGACAATCAAGACTCTGCATATTTTGAAGACGATCCGCCAGTTTAATTAAAACCACACGTAAATCTTGAGCCATCACTAAAAACATCTTCCTTAGACTTTCAATCTCCGACTTCTGTTCAGCCGACTTCAACCTATTCATTAAACTTAAAGAAGAGACCAATTGCACAACATCCTTACCAAAATGTACTTCCAAATCATGCACATCATAACCGGGAGTATCGGCAATAACATGTAACAAAGAAGCTATAACTGTATTTTGATCGGGCTTTAAAGGTAATAAAATAGCTGTTACCACCAAACAATGATCCATATAGGTATCACCAGCTAAAGTATATTGGCCAGCATAAGCCTTATTTGCATACGCAAAAGCTTTAGACAAAAGATCCCTATCTACGTTTGGTTGATAACTCACAACTCGCTCCAAAATTTCTTGAAATGTAAGCATGCATCATGCATGAAAGAGTTCTAATTTTTCACACCACAAGTGTAGAGGCTCTAAGCTTAAAAGGCAAGATTTCCATCCCTAAGTAAAGACCAAACATATTGCCTTAAAATAAGCCTATTTTGAAGTTTCAGGGCGAATGATAACATCAACTCCCCCACCCGTAATTTCGACTACCCGAATCCCCTGAATAAGAGCATCCATATTGGATTCTACTGCTAAAATCCTTAAATCAAGTCGCTGTAAAGCATTTTTATAATAAACCAGTAAACGATTAAGCGCATTAATACGTGCTTTTAAAGCTACCTGTTTCTGGCTTGCATCTATAAAACTCTTCAATAAAAGATCACTTTTTTCACCCTTTAATTCCTCAAGGCTTACAAAAAAATCTTGTTCATACTGAGTTTTATCAGGTGTTAAACTTGCAAACGCCACCGTTAAATCATCTCTAACTATGCCTATTTCTTCAAAAATAGCCTGACTTTCTTCCTTTACACGCTTTAAATCGCTCAAATAAGTCAAAAGATCCTTATCACGATGAGCCGTACGATTAAGCATTTCATAAACATCAATGCCATAAATAGCTTGCACTCGCGCTAAATTACTAACATATTCAACATATTGATCAATATCCTCAGCCTCATCTTTTAATTCTCCATAAAAAGTGGCAGCAGAAATACCAGTTTCTCCCGAAACCCTAGCCTCTCTCAGTTCACCATATAAAAGGGCTACCTCAATATATTCAGGTACACGATTCATAACAGACCCCTTATTTTCTGCAAAAATAGCCGCAGCATTAAAACCAAAACCACGCAATTCTTGAGGAGTCAAAGGAACCTGAGGTGTTTTATCCACAGGTTGTTGTTCAAAAAACCCAGCAAAATATTTATAAACTCCAACATGATATTCATTGGTATAAATAGTATATCCTCCCCATCCTAAACCCACTATTACCATTAAAATAATAATATATTTAAAGCGAAGAACCATACTCAAATTAGCAAAAACTCTCTTTAAAAAAGGAAGTATATTTTGCCAAACATTCCCAACAAAACCAGGAACATCTTTAACAATATTAGCAATAAATTTAGCAACCCGTTCGGCAAAAACTAATACTGGTGGTTTTTTTTCGGCAAGCAATTCTTGGCTCGCTGTATTTTCCGAAATCGACTCATCAAAATGCACAGGTTCCGGGTCTACTTCTTGAGTCAAAGTAACAGGTTCCTCTTTAACAGAAGCTTCCGCATTAACATCTTCAGGCTCAAAAGCGGGAGCATCTACCGGTTCAAAAGTTGGAGGGAGCGGTTCAGATTGAACCACAAATGGCTCAGGTTCAACTGGTTGAGGCTCAGGTTCAACCGGTTCAGGATCAAATGCAGGTTGAGGCTGAACTTGCATAGGTTCAGGTTCAACTGGTGCTGATTCATCTAGCACGGACGGCTCCGCTTGCTGACCTGGTTCTGGTGTCGATTCGCGCTGAGCAGGCACAACCTCTGCTGCCACTAAAGGCATTGAATGATCAACTTCGGCAGGAAGTTCTGGTGGGAAGGGCTCAGGCTGTTGATATTCAACTTGAGCAGGAGGTTCAGGTTGAGGAATAGCTTCAGCTTGAGGAATAGGCGAAGGGATTGGTTTAGGAACAACAGCCGCTTCAGGTTCAATATCTGGTGCTGATTCAGGAACTGGTGATGCCATGACATCTTGTTGGTCATCTACCAATGGTTTGCTATCTATTAGTGGTGGTGGCAATGGCTGTTTTAATTGTGAGCTTGCCTCTTTTTGCAAATTGGCAAACTGTTGAAAACCGATTGAAACACTTGGCACAACCACAGGTTTCTTAGGAAGATCATCAGGCTGCGGAGGAACAACATTTTTCACAGGCACAACGGCTTTCGCAGGATCTACAACTTTCGCAGGAACTACAGCCTTAATATTTCCAACGACATCTTCAGTAATTTTCTTACGACGACGACGGCGTCTTTTTTTACGTATGCCATCCTTTTGAGGCGGTTTACCATTATCATGAGGATTATCCAAAGGTTCCGGAGCTGGGTTGCTAGTAGTAGCGGCCATAGCGTGATTTAAATATCACTTTATTATAGCAGAAAAAACGTCATCTGGAAACGCCGAAACAGCCCCAAAGCCCTAAAAAAAGCTAAAGATATTTGACAATATGATCAAATATACGAATAGCACTATTTACTTTAGGCATTTTAGGTAATTTTATTGTTTTACCCTTCTCGATAATCCATACCTGACTATCCAAGGCATTCAAAGCAGCTACACCATTAGCTATAAGCATATCCACACCTTTTTCCAAAAACTTCACTTTGGCTTTCTTAAGATGATCTCCGCTCTCCAAAGCAAAACCAACAATAAAAGGCTTCCCACCAGACTTTAAAGCGACACTCTTTAAAATATCAGGATTAGGAGCAAGCTCTAACTTTAAACCCCTATTTTTACTTTGCAGTTTTTGTTTCAATAATATTGCAGGTCGATAGTCTGCAACCGCAGCAGCAGCTATAAAAATATCCGCATTTTTTACATAGGTATCTACAACTTTCTTCATCGTCAAAGTATCTACAACCTCAATTATTTTTATCTTTTCTGGCAATAATCCTAAGTGAGTACCCGTAACCACAGTGATTTCAGCCCCCCTATGATAAGCCTCTTTTATCAATGCTAGAGCCATTTTTCCGCTCGACGCATTAGAAATAAAACGAACAGGATCAATAAACTCCTTAGTAGCTCCGGCCGTGATTAAAACTTTCTTACCTTGTAAATCCTGAACACACACTAATTTTTTACT
>CAYMDR010000025.1:9608-13627 GCA_964389195.1 uncultured Candidatus Peribacteria bacterium
CAATGATAAGCGGTAACTCCGCCAATCTCCCTTTACCAACATCTCCACAAGCTAAATCCCCTGCACCAGGATCAATAAAATTGTAACCAGCTTTTTGCAATCTTTTAAAATTAGTTTGCACCAAAAAATTTTGCCACATTTTTACATTCATAGCAGGTGCAATTAAAACCGGACATGTAGCCGCAAGTAAAGTGGCGCTAATAAGATCATCCGCCATACCATAACTAAATTTGGCCAACATATTCGCCGTAGCGGGTGCGACCACCATAAGATCTACTCCTCGCGTAGCATGGATATGTGCCATTTCCTTACCTTTTTCAAACATACTATCCAAAACATGATTTCCTGAAAGCGTTTCTAGCGTTAAAGTTGATACAAATTTTTGTGACGTAGGGCTCATCATAACTTGAATAATCGCACCCTCTTTTTGAAAAAGACGAATAAGTTCAGGAATTTTATAAGCACTAATACTTCCACCCACCGCCAGCAGAATTTTTTTACCCTTTAACATCATGAAGAAGGAGTAAATAAAATATTATCGATTAAACGAGTTTTTCCAAAATAAACGGCAAGCGCTATAACCACCGTATCGTCGCGAACTATATCAACCTTCTCCAAAGAAGATGCATCACGTATATCCACATAATCAAGGCGTGCCAATGGTTTACTTTCTATTAACTTTACCATTGTTCGTATAATCAAAGCAGCTCTTTTCTCACCAGATCGCAACATCTCCTCACCCTTTCGTAAGGCTTCCCAAAGCATAACCGCCTGTTCACGTTCCTGTAATGACAAATAGACATTCCGTGAACTTAAAGCCAAACCATCCTCTTCACGAACGGTTGGACAAACCACCAAGCGTATTCCAAAAAATAAAGTTTTCAGCAGATGCTGAACCACCACCGTTTGCTGAAAATCTTTTTGTCCAAAATAGGCTGAATCAGGCTGAATGAGATGAAAAAGTTTGGTAAGCACCAAAGCAACCCCAGCAAAATGATGAGGACGCGTAAGGCCGCAGAGACATGAAGTAAGATCTTTTAAATGAAAAGATATTTTTTCCTCTTTTAGATACATTTCTCCCGCTGTCGGGCTAAAAAGATAATCTACACTATCCTGCAGCAAAGCTTTATCACGATCAAAATCACGAGGGTATCGAGTAAAATCTTCCGTAGGTTCAAACTGGGTAGGATTCACAAAAATGCTCACCACAACAACATCATTTTCACTACGAGCCTTTCTAACTAAACTAAGATGACCTTCATGCAAGAAGCCCATAGTGGGAACAAAACCGATCGTTTTACCTTGAGCTTTCAAAGTGGTAGTCAAAGCAACCATCTCTTCCCGTGCCATTACAACTTGCATATAGATTTAAAAAGATTCCTCTTGCGAAGGAAACATACCACTTTCTACATCTATTTTAAATTGCTGCACAGCTTTAGCTATGACAGGAGCAATATTGGCATAACGTCGAACAAATCTTGGTTTAAAATCATCAAATAAGCCAACCATATCACTTATCACCAAAACCTGCCCATCACAGCTATTACCAGCACCAATACCAATACTGGGCACTCCTATTTTTTTTGTAATACTAAGAGCCAAAGATGAAGGAATACACTCCAATACAACAGCAAAAGCTCCGGCCATTGCTAAAGCCACCGCCTCATCATAAATCTTTTGGCCTTCTTCACTGCCTTTCCCCTTAAGAACATACTTTTTAGCAGTCTGAGGCTTTAATCCAGTATGTCCCATCACAGCAATACCAGCTTTACATAAGGCCTCAACAACATCAGCCTGCCCCTCAATTTTCACAGCATGCGCACCCGTTTTACTAAGAACCATAGTGCAATTTTTCAAAGCCATCTCAACCGTATCAGTAGTATGGATAGGCATATCGGCAATAACTAAACTATCTCCACTACCTCTCACCACTGCAGCAGTATGGCGAATAATATCCTCTATGGTTACACTTTTAGTATCTTTAAACCCAAGCACCACCATCCCTAAAGAGTCCCCTACTAAAATCATATCAATCCCTGCCTGACTTATAATCTTAGCCGTGGGGTAATCATAAGCGGTAAGCATGCTCAACGTACGTTTGCCTTTTAGGGCAATAATATTTTGCGGTGATAACACGGAATATTAATAAGTAATATTGACATTAAGTGGCTGATTCATGGCCATATTCCCCAAATTAGCAAACCCCAGATACCCTGCTGCTAAATTTAAAAAGACCATGACAAAAACTGTTAACACCATTGTTAAAATAGTATTACCCGTATCAAGTTTAAAAATGGTTTTTAAAGCAACAAAACCTACGACTAAAGACCAAAGAGCCACAGCAGCTTGTACTAATGAACCAAGAAGTGGAAAGATAAAACCAATCGCCAAAAAAGCCTTAAACAAGCTGGCTATACCCGCAACCCGAAAAAATTGTCCAAAATTTCCTTTCGCCATAAAAAGTTTTAAGGCAATAACACTCGCTGCCAAAATTTCAAGAAAACAAGTAACAATCAAGACGATCCAGGAAATAAAAGCTAAACCAAGATCAGGTTTAAAATTAACCATAAAAGTAGTAGCTCCAAAGATATAAAAACAAAGCGCAACCACAAAACTTCCACCAAGCAAAAAAGCTCCAGCAATACCATTTAAACTATGATCATGAGCAACATGCTCCATTCCCTTTTTATCAAGTTTTATTATTCTCCAAAAATAGTTCATCCCTTTAACGATATCAAAAGTAAAATTCATCTTTGGATTTGAAAATTAAAAAATAAACTGCACCCATTATACGATAGTCTTTCTAGAAAAAAAGCATTTGAAAGTGACTGATGCTCTCTCCATTTTATATCTTAGCACCTGCCCCAAAAGCCGAAACATATTCCGCTCGATAGGGAACAAAAAAGGGAATCTTATAAAAAGCTCCAGTTTCATGAATAATTGCTACAATACTTTCAATCGTTGTTAATTTTCCACAAAGCAACACTGCTTGGCACCCATAAGCCTTAGCAGCAAAAATGGCTGTTATAGCAAGAGTTTGCCCAACTAAATTCACAATACCTGCAGCGACATCGTCCTTAGAGAAAGAGTTGAAATCTATTTCGCGTCCCAACTTAGCAAGGTTAGAGGCGGTAGCTTGTTCAGGCATAACACCTATACCCGTGCCAATAATATCTTTTACAGAAAGATCCACTTTATTTTTATTTCCCTGCTTAAACATCTTCTTTAAAACCTTAAGATCGGTCTCTCCAAGTAAAGATTTAGCTAAGGCCAAAAAAGTGCCACCACCAACACCAGTGCCACCTACATGCTCCGAAGCAAGATATTTCCCCTTTTTTTGTTGAACCCTCACCATACACGTCCCGGTGCCCATACTAACAACTAAAAAACTTGGCAAAACAGACAACTTGCTAAGCTTTGGATCATGATGCAATAAATAATGACCACCGCGACCAATAGCTTCAATCTCGGATACTTTTTCTACAGCCGCTTCTTTAAAAAATCTACTTTTGCCGCCTGTTATAAAAATTTTCTCATACTTCCTAACAGGAATTTTCTTCAAGATATCCGCCATACAAGCATCCTTCAAAGTAGGCCACCGCTCAAAAGAGCGGAGCTTAACAGAACGTACATTCCACTCAATAACATCAATAGTTGATCCTCCGAAATCTATAGAAAGATGCATATATCAACGTCTATTAAAAACATAAAACATAATTAAAATCAAATCAAACTAAGAAAAACACATTTATTAAGAAGCGATTCTAGCTTAGAATCATACCCTGAAAGTTTCCTTCTGTAACCCTTAATTTTTTACTCCTATGGGTGTCCCCTATATTGCCATTGTTGTAAGCGCACTAGCATTAATGTATGCGCTGGTACTCGTCGTTCTAATTATGAAAAAAAGCAGCGGAAATCCGCAGATGCAAAAAATAGCTAAAGCTATTCAGGAAGGAGCCATGGCCTACTTAAACCGTCAAACCAGAACCATTGCTCTTTTTACTATCGCTATCTTCTTA
>CAYMDR010000026.1:0-8342 GCA_964389195.1 uncultured Candidatus Peribacteria bacterium
TTTCCACTAGGTTCACTATCTGAGTTGGCAACTGCTACTGGGCAATACCAAATGCCACCGCTGGCAGTACAGGCGGTTTGACCAGTGGCATCGCCCACACTTAAAGCGGTGGTTGTTGTGGTAATATTGAGAGCAGGTCCTTCGGTGGTAATGCCGGTAATTTTATAACCATATTTTACTCCTGTTACGGTGTCACTTACTTGTGTATCGGTACTGAGTGTTCTTGTGCCTGTTCCTACGAGATCGATACTTTCTTGGACATAGCCATCCAGGGTAATAGTTGCACTTGGTTGAGCATCAGAATTTGCTAGAGTTATTGGACAGTACCAACTGCCTCCGCTGAGTACGCAACTATTTTGACCGGTGGCATCGCCGGCGGTTAGAGCCGTGATGGAACTGGTAATATTTGAAGTTGTGCCTTCGGTGGTAATGCTGGTGATTTTATAAGTATAAGGAAGACTTTTTGGAGTTGCGGTAAGGTCGGTAAGAGTTGTACTGGTTGAGCCGATAGCGCTAATACTTGAGCGCACATAACCTTCTGATGTTATAGCGTAATCACAGTTAGTGTCTGCTCCCTGTGTTAAAATTCCCCATTCGTATTCTCCAGAGCCTATTTCCCTGAAATTATAGCGAGCGGTATTGCTACAATTGGCAATAGTAAGAGCGCCGGAAGGTAGACCGGTTACTGGTGTTCCTAGTTCATTTACGACTTTTACTTTTAGATTAAATTCACGGGTAGATATTTGTGTTACGGTTGCCGGTGTTGTAAAGGCCGTTGTCAAAAGGGTGCGAATCCAGTAGCGTGCTGTGACGTTTACGGTACCGCTTACCCACGTTGAGGTGGCTGTTGGATTTATAAAAATAGTTTTTGTACCTGTTGAGGTAAATTTTTCATTTGCTGCGAGTGTTGCCCAGGTTGAGCAGTCGCTGGAGGTACAGTACTCCCAGGTAATAGCCCCGCTTGCTCCGGTAGCTGCTGTCCCCACATTTATATAGAGATTATCGTAGCGGTAGTTCATACCAAAATAACCTATGTCTCCCACGCCTGCGGTATCTACAACGCTTACATCGTTGGCTGTAGCGCTGTTAGCATCGGTAGTGTCGGTGGTGTAGGCACTGGTTCCTGCATCGTAACTAAAAAAAGTGTCCATATCTGCATTGGCACCTGTTAGTGGTGAGGCCTGCAGGATATTGATACTGGAGAAAAAGTTTATGAAAAAGATGAGTACAATAACCGGTATGTACGCCTTTATGTGAGATGAGTAGATTTGAAAGATATTCATCATGGGTGTGGGTTAGTATGTGTTTTTATTTTTGTATCTTGTTATTCTAACATCTATTTTACTTTTTTGCAATAACCTTGACTGGTACTATAAATGGTGGTTAGTATTTAGTTGATCCTGAGTCAAAAAATGTTACACTAGCCCGGCTCTTTAATATTTTTTATGATCGAAGATAAAATCGCGTTACTTCTTAAGGATTTACGCAAACTTAAACAGGAATTGCATGAGATTAAAAAGGACGTGAAGGAGGAGGAGAAAATTGAAACGGAAGAGTATTTGGAGCTTAAAAGAACCGCTAAGGATTTAAAAGGTCAGGTGAAAGATTTAGAAGAAAAAACATTACTTAGTTTAGCCCAGGATA
This sequence comes from uncultured Candidatus Peribacteria bacterium, assembly GCA_964389195.1. Classification (GTDB taxonomy): domain Bacteria; phylum Patescibacteriota; class Gracilibacteria; order UBA1369; family UBA1369; genus CAYMDR01. Next base: position 1,645 of record CAYMDR010000026.1, read on the forward strand.
AATCCTATCAGGAATTAAAAGAGATGCAGATAAAGAAAGAGGAGGAGATTGCTCAGTTAAACTCAAAACTTTTTGAAGTGGTGGGAGAGTTGCCTCCAAAGTTTTTTCAGATGAATGTGGATACGGAAGAAGGACCGGTGCGCGTTCAGATTCAGCCAGAAATGCGTCTTTATTTAAATGGCAAAGAGGAAAAGAAACGGGTGTAGTTTGTGGATAATTATAAGGCCTTATTCTTTATATATTTTTGCTTCTTTCCAGAAATGGTTGAAAATATTTTCACGAAAAAGATTGGCAATATCTTTGTTTTCGATTATGGTACAGCTTATTTTATTTTCTTTTACCGTTTCAATGGCTAGGGTGTCATTCCAAAGATAAAATCCTGCTTCTGATCCCTCATTTTTGGGTAGAATTCGTAGGTTGATTTTATAGAGGTCTTTGTTAGTATTGAGCTTATCTGCAAAAGTACATGGTGAGTAAATGATACGTGAATTTATACCCATTGCGGCTTTTTTGGCAAAATACTTTTCGTAGTACTCCTCGCCAAGTATTTTTGAAAAAGTTGGCGTATTGCTAAAAACCATAATTTCATCTTTAGCTTGTAAACTCTCTTCCAACATTTTTTTAAGTCCATCCGTCTCTTCATAAAGCTTCACCACCGTTATCTCATGTTTAACAACAGGAATCGCATTGAGCAATTGTGAGATATATCCCAAATCTGTTTCCAGGGATTTTAATTCCGTATGGCGTTCCCCAATCATTTTTAGTAATACGTCTGGATTTTCAGCTGCAATGAAACGTTTTTTCCCTTTTCTTATTTCAAAAAGGAACCCCTTTTTAACTAGTTGCTGAACACTATAATGAACGCTAATGCGATTTTGTTTTAAGTTATGGGCGAGTTCCTGAATAGAAGTAGTGCCTGATATCAGCACTTCGATATAGGTAAGACTTTCATTCCGATTACAGCCAAAGCGTTTGAGAAAGGCAATAATGCGGAGTTGATCTGCGTCTGCAAGCATAGCGTATCATCAACAAACCTCTTGAATATGCATTATAACCTATAAATGATAAAATGTAGAAACATTTTATCATTTATTGTGGGTAGAATTTTTCTTATTTCTAAGCCATTTTTCGTTGGTCGGTTTATGGTTTTGGCTCTTTGTTCGTTAAATAAAAAGAATGGAGGTAAGGTTAGTTTGCTTTATAAAGCACCCAAAAAAAGTTATCGATCAATAACTTGCAGAGTGCCATTGAAATGGTTTTATTTCTTAAATTTTACTTTTATGAAATTATACAACTCTACTCCAAACGATTCTGACAAGGATGATAAACAGCATGATAAAAAAAATGGGGGTGAGGGTGATAAAGAGCAAAAAAAGCCTTATACACCCGAAAATAAAGAAGAAAAAGGTCGTAAAGATATGAATGCTATGTAGATTTTGGCCCTGCCGCAGAGCTTTTATAGCGAGAGCATATAAAAGCTTTGTTGTAGGGTAAAATCGGTGGATCTTTAACTCCAATCTTTATGGATACGATTACTTTGGGTGTTTTTCATACACAAGAAAGCGTAGAAAATGCCATTAATGAGTTAAGTCGCCATGGCTTTTCATCAAAAGAGATCTTGATTATTATGCAAGATCAAGGAAAGGCGAAAAAAGTTGCCAAAACCACAGGGGCTTATGTGGCAGAAGGTTTATTGGCGGGGCTTATTGAACTTGGTTTATCTCAGGATGAAGTTCTTATGTATGAAACAGATATTAAAGCTGGCGCCATTTTATTAGGTATCCCAGTTTCTGATATATCTAATACTATTAGGCAAATCCTTCAAAAGCATAAGGCAAGTCAAATTCGATCGGTTAAGAGAGGTGGGGAGATAATTTAATTCTTTATATTTAATTTATGCTCTGGACAATTTTCCTTATTCTCCTGGTGTTATGGGCTATTGGACTAGTAAGTTCTTATACTTTGGGAGGATATATACATATTTTGCTTGTCATTGCCGTTGTAGTCTTTTTGATAAGAATAATTCAAGGTCGTAGGATTTAAGCAGTTCTTGGCTGGCACCATCAGGTTTAAAATTTCTTAATAATTGCACTTTATGAATTTTGATACCTTATTTTATAATGAAATAATTTTCATCCATAAAATAAAAAGACCTAAGGAATATCCGAACTATAGAAAAGCTATTGCCAAGGCAAAGCATGACAAAGAAGTGCATCTGCCCGCGGCCGTGATAGCAGCAGTTCCTTTTGATGAGCCAATTCTTGGTGAAATTTTATAATTATGTATTGAAGCGCGAGCCTTTTAGGCTGCTATAGAAGGATCTTCTTTTGAAGACTGCTGCTTATATGTTTTTACTTTTTTGCCGTTAGGGAGGATATGTATTGGATGTTCTTCACTGATTGTAGTAGTAGCATTTTTTTGAGCTTGTTCATATAATTTTTGGGCTAAACTAGTTACAATTCCTTTTGCAACATTTCCTGCTGACTTACCGGCCGCAGTGTCTAGCATGTCTCTCATATCAGATAAATTTCCAGTCATTGCCTCCCAGCTGATTTGAGTATTTACACCTTTAAGTGCCGCAGCTTTTACTGCGTCCTGAATTCCTCTTAGTAATGGAAATTGGGCTGCTACTGTTTCTAGAGTAGTAGGAAGTACAGCTTCTATTTGTTCTTTTAGTAAGAATTTTTCGGTTCTGGTGTCAGCAGTTGGCATATATTTTTGTGTTAATTATAACTTGAAGTGTTATTATACATTTTTGTTTATATTTAGTCAAATATGACAAAGCTGAATCTTGATCCCTGTTACGCAGGCAACTTTTGATAGCTGTATCATAATGATTATATTTATGGCTACCAAAGACGCTATGATTCGAGCGCGCGTTTAGTCTCGATCTTGAAGAGAACGACACGTCTGATCAATGGATTTAAAGTAAATGTATTAGCTCAAACTTCTCAAAAAACTTGTACAAAACTAACCGCACGTGTAAAATATGTGCAGACAAATAAAAATTATGAACAACCTCACTATCAAAATACCGGAAAAGCTTAAAAAGCAGGCGCAGGGAAAAGCCAAAGCTGCGGGTGTTACGCTCACTTTTGTTATCCATCAAGCTGTCAAGGCATACAACGAAGGAAAACTTGAGTTTGGACTGATGCATTCTGACGACGAGATCACCGCCTCCTTTGATGTTTCCACTAAAGAAGGTAGGAAAGCCTGTCTTAGCAGTTTTAAAGCTTTAGCACGATGAAAAAGATTGTTCAGCGCACCAAAGGATTTGAAAAGGCTTTTTTAAAACTACGAGCGAAGTGGCGAGCTAAGTTTATTAAACAGTTGGAACTTTTTTTAAACGACGAATTCCATCCGCTATTGAAGACTCACGAACTCAAAGGCAAGCGCAAGGGAGATTGGGCTTTTTCTGTAGCCGACGATATTAGGGCGATTTATAGAAAAGAAATCGTAAACGAGAAAACCGTCATCATTTTTACATTCATCGATATCGGTTCGCACAGCAAAGTATATTAAGAACCTTCTGGTCAAAGTGTCCTATGTGACAATAGGGAAATAATGCTTCATTTAAGCCATAAAATCCATTGGCAGGCCCTGTCGGAATCGAACCGACGCTAAAGCTTTTGGAGAGCTTTGTACTGCCACTATACGAAGGACCTAGGTGGGTTTTGAGCAAATGCATGGTATATGGCCTCGAGCTTTCTTGCAACCCTTAGTCCCTTGGGGCAATTTTTATGAGAATGGCTAAATTTTGTGGCTTGAAATTTTGGCTTTTTGTGATAGAGTTTTTGCCAATGTAAATTGTTACGAATTGTTATGCCATCAGCTGTGGATATTAATTTTCAGAGACTTAGGGAACAGGTTTTGGCTAAAAGGCCGGTTTTACGTGAAATTTTACAAAAAAGAGGGGGCAAAACGCTTTTTGATTATGCTAAGCTTTATATTGATGTAAACCTTAATCCTCCTTTAAAGAGGAGGCAAAATGAGTTTATTAATACCTTTAAAGAGCAAGTAGCGGAGATTTTGACGCCAGAACTGGCGGAAAGTGCTGCTAAGCAATTGGAGCATTACTATTTTGTTTCTACGGTGGATCATCATGGACCGCTGTGCCATCCGTTTTTTATTAATGGTAATTTGCTGACGGCCGCTCCCCATTTTGAAAAAGGAGATCCTATTTTACAAAATATTATTGTTTTACCCTGTAGTTCCATCTCTTTAAACAATTCTTCTTTTCCAAGAGGGCTTATTTTTAACACTTATGTGGATGGAAAGGTTGAGACGCAGCGTTTATCTTTTTTTCCTGCGAGCGATCGCCAGTGTCCGGTTTATAATTATCGTCCGTATACAGTGGCTGATATTCAAAGAGCAAAAAGTACCTTAGCGGATCTGCAAAAAAGTGGCAAAGTGCCTTTAGAAATAGCACAGAAGGTGAATGGGTTAATTGACGAGATTTACCTTAAGCCGGAAATGCTTGAAGCTAAAGATTTTTCTGAGCAGATTACAAAGACGAATCTTCATTTGTGGCAGAAATTTTTTGCTTCCAGCAATTTACAGGGGCCTAATTTGATTTATCTAGAACAAGAGAGTTTAGTGAAGCGCTTGTTGATGAAATACCATATTTATCAGCACACCATTATTACACATTTCTTGTTTGATCTGGAGTATGAATCCTTGTTTATGCAGTATTTTGATGGAATTGCGGGAGCTTTTTCGACGAAAGATAAATGGGGGACATATCTTTTTTGGGGGCTTCCTAAGGGCGCTAAGTACCGTATGCAGCTTTGGAAGGAAGGGAACTTTTTGGTTTCCGATGACGGATCTTATCGTTTGGAATTAACGCCTGATAATGTGGCTAGAGCTTTGGAGACGAATGAAATTATTCCTGGCCCGGTGCTTTGTTATATGCTGTTATCTTTTTATTATGGTTTGAAGTGCTTGGGTGGATTTAGCCAGGTGAATTATCTTACACTCATGAAGAACGCTTATATTAAGATGCAGGTTGATCTTGGTAATTATCGTAGTATTGAGGTGTGCGCGCGTGCTCAGACGAAAGAGATGGGTGCCGACTTTACGATTGCCTTTTTGGGTGGTCCTGGAGGGGAGTTAGTGCCGGCAACGGGGCTCGATTTGATTCTTTATGGTACTGAAAAAACTTGGCCGATGCTTGCCGAAGAGTCCAAGAAAATCACCTTGCAAGAAGGTGTAGATTCTTTGATGCCTGAATTTTATCGGATTTTATATCCAGAACAGGAACGAGAAGCCGATTTGATGGCGGTTACTCCTGAGGATATTACTAAATTGAATCATCTTGATGAAAGGATTGAGGCTTGTGTGCAGATAAAAAATTAAAAGCTACACTTCAAAAGGGAGCAGCTCACATGTTCTTCACCCTTTTGTGGTACAGCTTTTATTTTTTATCTGGTGGAATGCCGAGATATTCAAAGAGGTAGGCGCTGATATCCTTGAAGAGGAAAACACCGGTGGCATCGGCATATTGATTGGTGCGGGGTCGGTCTAGTTTTACCAGTAAGACAAATTTGGGGTCTTCGATGGGGGCAAAGCCGATAACGGAGGTAATAGTTGTTCCTGCCCCCTGAACATATTTCCCATTTTTGAAGGTTTGAGATGTACCTGTTTTTCCCGCTATGTAATGGTCTGGTAGGCCTGCTTTTTTGGCTACACCATTTTCTACGGCTCTTACCATCATGGCGGTAACGGTACTGGCGGTTTGTTCCGAGATGACGGTTTGGATAATGTTGGGTTCGGTGACCGTTTCTTTGCCGTTGCTTTCAATGACTTTTTCTACGATGTGTGGTTCCATAAGGACCCCTTTATTGGCGAGTGCTCCGTAAGCCGCTACCATTTGCAATGGTGTTACGGTTATACCTTGTCCAAAAGCTTTTGTTAAAAAGTCACTTTCGGCTGTCCAGGATGTAAAGTGAGTCAATTTGCCCGTATTTTCATTGTTGAATTCGATGCCGGTTCTTTTGCCAAAACCAAAACGTACGATATAGCTATAAAAAAGGTTTTTCCCCATCTTTTTTGCTACCCAGGCGATACCGGTGTTGCAGGAGTTTTCGATAATATTGGTCATATCTATCATATTTTTTAGTATAAGCATTAAGATCTACATAAAGTTTTCCTGGATCGTTGAAGGCCGTTTTTGGTGTAACATCTTTGTCATCGATGGCGCTGGCCATGGTAAGAGGTTTAAAAATGGATCCCGGTTCGTAGGGCAGCGCTACAATTTTATTTTGGTAAGCTTCTGCTCCAATCCAGTTTTTGTAGTGTTCATAAATATAGGTTCCGTCTGGCTGTTTGGTGCGTAGTACTAAATAGCGATTTTCGGAAATGAGATCTCGATAAAACCAGAATTGGTCAGGTTGATTAGGAATGGGAACAAGATGGGCTATTTCTTCGGGACTCAGATTGATCTCTTCGGTGGCGAGTGCTGCTCCATAATTGTTGGGGTCAAAGTCAGGGTAGTGTGCCATGGCCATTATTTTCCCCGTTTTAGGATCTAGGATAATTACTTGTCCGCTATCGGCTCGGTAATCTATTACTGCTTTTGCCAGTAGTTTTTCAACTTTCATCTGCATCGAACGATCCAGGGTTAGGACGATATGTTCCCCATCATCTGGTGGAAGGATTTCACTGCCGCCCACCGTAATTTGGCGATTATTGGCATCTTT
>CAYMDR010000026.1:8352-12899 GCA_964389195.1 uncultured Candidatus Peribacteria bacterium
GAGTTGGATATCAAAAGCCTCTTCAATGCCATAGGTTCCTTTTTCTTCGGAAACAAAGCCTAGGACATTGGAAGCTAGACTTTTTTCGGGATAAAAGCGGTAATATTCTTCATCTAAACGGAGGCTGGTGAAGTTTTTATCAGCATTTTTTTTGGTTTTATCCTCTTCCATCAATTTTTTTATGGCTGCGGATTTTTCGGTTGGAAGTTTCTTTTTTAAGAGCACGTAACGATTTTTTCCTTTTAAAATAGTTTGTAGTTTGTCGGGAAGAATATCGATATGTTTGCTTAAAACCGAGGCGGTGTAATCGACATCTTTTATTTCTAAAGGGTGGGCGATTAGTTCGGTGGCGGTTGTTTCAATGCCAACAAGTTTAAGTGTTGCTATTTGTTTTAAGATTTCAGGGGGCAGGTCGTCACGGAGTGTTATGTCTGAGCGGTAGGGCTGGCTGATTTTTGCTAAGGTGTCTTCATAGAATTTTTTGTAAAGTTCTTCATCGGTTAATGAGACAATTTTTTCAAATTCTTCCGGTGTTTTAGCACGTTTACGTTCAGCCTCAATACGTTTATTGTCTTCTGCTCTGGCTTCCTCTAGGTCATAAATTATGGGAGCGATGCGATCGGCGACTATTTTTGGGCCATTAAAGTTTGGCTTTTTGGGGTCGCGATAAATCATGAGATAAGGGTCTGCGATCAGCGTATTTAAGGTGATATTTGTGGCGACTCTGACCATCTCACCGGAGGAATAATCTTTAATGAAAATTTCACCGCGCCGTGCTGGCAGTTCGGTATAGCCATAATGGTTTTTGGCTGCTATTGCTTGGTAATAATCTCGTTTTATTACCTGTAGGTAGAAAAGGCGAATGCCAATAATCGTTACTATTAAGCAGATAAGGTATTGAAAAAACTTCAACTTATTAAGAGGCTTGCGTGGTTTGCGATATGAAGTTTGTCTATTCATTTCAAGGTAATACCGATATAATGGCCGGGTCCCATGTTCTTCATGATGACACCTCGCCTGAGCTCGGGCTTTTCATTTTATAAAATATGAGTGTATGTATCAACAAAAAGTTTTAAGCAACGGCCTTCGGATTGTAACTCAAAATTTGGAGAATACGAAATCGGTAACGGTACTTGTTTTGGTAGGGGCGGGATCACGTTATGAAACGGCTAAAATTAATGGTATTTCTCATTTTTTGGAGCATATGTTTTTTAAAGGAGCAGAAAAATATAAGAATACTAAGGAGGTTTCGGAGGCGATTGATGGGGTAGGAGGGGATTTTAACGCTTTTACAGGAAAGGAATATGTTGGCTATTATATTAAAGTTGCGGATCGGCATGTAAATTTGGCATTGGATTTACTCGCTGATATGCTTTTGCATTCTAAGTTTGACCAGGAAGAGATTAACCGTGAACGCGGCGTGATTATGGAAGAGTATAATATGTATCAGGATACGCCGATGCATCAGATCGGTTGGGATTTTGAACGATTGGTGTATGGTGATCAGCCGATGGGTTGGGATCAGGTTGGAACTAAAGAGGTGATTATGGCGGTGCAGCGTGAAGATTTTGTTCGTTATAAAGAAGAGCTTTACGGCTCTGCCAATACAGTAATTTCGGTGGCTGGACATGTGGACCATGAAGAGGTGGCGAAAAAAATTGAGGAGCTTTTTGTTTTTAGTAAGCGCGACAAAGATTATAATCACAAACCTTTAGAACCTTTTAAAAACGCTAAAAATATTTATCTTCGTAATAAAAAGACTGAACAAGCTCATGTCATGTTAGGATTTTTGGGTTGTTCCGAGGAGCACAAGGATCATTATGCTGAAAAAGTTTTGAGTGTGGTTTTGGGTGGTGGTATGAGTTCCCGCATGTTTTTATCGGTTCGTGAAAGGCAGGGTTTGGCTTATTACATCAGCACTTCCACGGATGATTATACCGATACCGGTATTTTTACTACGAATGCAGGGGTTTCTTTAGAGCGTATCGATGATGCGATTAAGGCAATCGTTGGCGAGTATAAGAAGATTTTAGAGGAGCCGGTGGGTGAAGCGGAACTTAGAAAAGCGAAGGAGTTTATTAAAGGAAAGTTGGTATTAAGCTTAGAAGATTCGGAGGAGTATGCTCATTTGCTTGGTAAATATCAGGTGCTTTATAATCGTATTAAAACACCGGAAGAGATTATGGAGGCCATTGAAAAAGTTACGCCTGCGGATTTAACGCGTGTGGCTCGTGATCTTATTAAGCAGGAGAACATGTACCTTACCATTATCGGCCCTTACGAAGACGAGGGGCGATTTACAAAGCTGATGGTGCTGTAGGTTGTTCTATGTAAATAAAGCTTTCAATGGCAGCTTCGGCCGTACTGGGTTGTGCTGAAGAAAAAATGATACTTTTTACAGGCAAGATGTATTGTTTGAAATGCTCATACTCTTGGGTTTGGGCGGTGCTATTGCCGGTACCAAAGCTTTGAGCGAAAGCCACTAGGTCATCAAAATAACTCATAAATGCTTGGGGATTTATATAGAAAAATCCCTTGTCAAAGCCATCAATAAAACTCTGAGCCTGTTTTAAATCTTCGTTATCGGCAAAAGTTTTAATGGTAGTATCTCCTTCAATACCGAGTTTTATAAAAGCAACATCTTTAGGCGTTGTGCCAAAAGTGAGCGAAGGAATGGTATTTATGAAAAGAGGTGGAAGTTTTTGTTTGTCTTCTGCCGATAATTTATTCAAATCAATACTCCATTTATAGTTGGCATCAGGAGTTTTTTCGTGCGTCAAAAGTTTTAGTAAGGGGGCGGCTTCCGGTGCTGTAGACACTTGTTGAAAGAGCGTTTCTAAAGTACTTTGCATTTTTTCCATAACTTTTTTGGCACCGGTGGGGTTAGAAGAAGCATCAATATAAAGTCCGATTTCTGGTATAATGCCGCCAACTTTACGTATGGAGAAAGCCATACCGCGATCCAAAAATGTTAATAAGTCTTTTTCTACATCAATGCCTTGTAAGGTAAAGAAGCTTCGTATTTGGGCAAATGTTTGTTTGGAATTCGGGGTATTTTCATATCTTTCAAAGGCAGTTTCAAAAGTATTACGAGGATTATAAAGCTCTAAGTAGTAGGCCATGCCATCACCAGGAATTTGCTTGTATAAATAGGCTTCATGTAAATTTAATTCATTGAAACTTGCTTTTGTTTCCTGCAACTTTTTTTCATCAGCATAGGTACTCCCTTTGATACGCAAGCCTTGATCTTCTGCGTAAAAGCCATAAATTTCACCTTCTAGTGCTGCCATTAATTTTGATGATGAAACTTGCTGCAATTCAGTAGTAACTTTAGGTATGCTGTCCAAGAAATATTGCGTATCGGAAAAGAGAAAACCAAAGGAGCCATTAACTTTAGCAATGCCTTTTTGATAATTTTGATTTTGAAGGAGGCTAGCTGTTTTTTCTTGTGAACGTTTTAAGGCCTCTTCGATCAGGGTTTTTTTAGTAGCTAAGATAACGAGGTCTTGGTATCGAACCAGGGAAAAATCCTCTTTACTGTAAATAATTGCGCCATTCGTTGAATTTTTTATATAGCCTTCCTGGGTGAGTTTTTCTAAGGCAGTATCTGTTGCTGTTTCATCCGTAATGGCTACGATAGCAATAACGTCTGGGGTAGGAGTATCTACGCCTCCGGTAAAGGCAACCATTGCCCGGGGATGTTCACCAATTAGAGGTAGAATATCTTCAAGGTGGGCTATTTGTGTTGTTAACGTATTTTTAAAGCTATCTTGGGGAAAAGCCTGGATGAGCTTAGCAAACTTATTTTGCTGCTCAACCTCCTTGGTTCCAAGTGATAGCAAAATACTAACCTGTTCAGGCAAAAGTGTTTCTACTTTTACACCTTTATCAGAAGTAAAAGCAGAATTACCGCTTACTGCCAGCTTTTCTCCGCATCCCGTGAATGATAGCAAAAAGATAGCAGTTAAGACAAAAAAACTACGGCGAGCAATACAAGATGACATATCAGGTTATTATGAACCCTTTTTTGTATCTTTGCGTTTGTGGGTGATTCGTTTGCGTTCTGTTTTACAAAACTTTTTGAGTTCCTTTACCACTTCGTGCTTCTTATTGTAAGCAGTAACGTAGTTAGGGGCATTGCATTCAGCGCAAAACCATGTACAAAATTGACTTTTTCCGCGCGCCATATCTAAATAATTAAATAAAAAGCTTAGCTATGATAGCCAAAATTTAGCCTAAGTCAACGGTATTTCTTTTTCTTAGCTAGGATTAGGTAAATAGCGGTTAATAAAACGGCAAGTAAGAAAGTGCTAAAAATTAGGATATATGCCTCTGTTAAGGGTAAATTATTGCTGTAAACGTTGTTTTTAGAAGGTGCTACTATGGCAGTTTTGGCATCAACTACTAAATTTATGGGAATAAAATTACTATTTTTCCAGGTAACATTTGGGAGATCTTTCCTTTGAGCTTGAAAAGTACTTATTACTCCTTCCGTAAATTCAAAAGTCAAAGGCTCTTGATGGGAAGTCTGTAGGTAAAAAGATACT
>CAYMDR010000027.1:0-10352 GCA_964389195.1 uncultured Candidatus Peribacteria bacterium
ATAAATATAGAAATTATTAAAGATGACACTTGTAAAAAATTAAAAGTACAAAAAAAGACCTTGTCGCCAAATGGAAAGATTTACGTGATAAAAAATTGAGTGCAGATGCACAGGTAGGCCAAGAATTGGTTCAATCTGCTAGTGGACTGGCAGATGAGGCGAGTGGTTCGCCTGAAGCTTTTACCAAGAGAGTAGAGGATTTTATTCATAATTTTGATAGTGCTGCTCCTCTTGAAGGAGCCGGTACTCCTGAATTGGTTAGAACTTTATATGCGGCACACGAATTTGCCAAACAAGCTCCTACTCCTGCTGCCAAAGGCTATCTAGAGGCTATTTATGCTAGTCTTGGACCTGCAGCAGCACAAATGGAATTCAATAGAATTGTTAATGGAGGCTCCTCTGATATTAAACTTGGGGTATTGCGAGATCCAGCCCTAAAGGAAAGCTTACGGGTTACTTGGTTTAGGCCAGAGGCTAAAGATAGTGAAAATTTACTTTTGGGTTATGTGATAGCCGCTGATAATCTTCCTGCTTTTAGTGATGGGGACAAGAGAGATTATAAACGTTATGTAGCTGAAACTTTTGAAGGTTTGCAAGATGAATTGGCTGCCATTTATCAAGCACGAGGCACTGAAGCTATGCGTGCTCGTCTTTTTATGAGTGTACGTCCCCCTTCTGAATGGAAGAAAACTTTGGCTGCCGTAGATCCTTATGTTACACCTATGTCACCTTCTGCTGAACCGGCAAAGCCTGCTTCTAAACCAAAGGTTGCACCAGGGGGTGCACGTAAATTAGATGCGAGGAAAAGTGTAGTGGCAGGAGCACCAGTGGTAGCACCTACCGTAGCAGACACTCCTGTGGTTGATGTTAGCAAGGGAGAAAAAGGTGGCAAAGCTCCTGGAGCAGATGCTGCCGAGGCTAGTGCAAAGACTGATGGTGCTGATACCAAGCGGGCTGATATGCCTAACCCATATGCTCCTGCTGATAAAGCTAAGGATGAACCTGATGCGCTTGCTGTAGAGATGGCACGAGTACCTGCCTTACAAAAATTAGCACCGCTTGGAAATAGGATTGCCAAAGCTTATGAGGATAGAAACTTTTCCCCAGAAGCAATGCGAGGGCCTATTGCGGCTCAATACCAAGCTGTTGAATTAACACCGGTAGAAAAGGCTGCTCTTAATGGACAGTCTGTAAATTTTACAATACATGGCGATGCTGGGGAATCACGCGTTACGGTAACATTTAACAATGGTATTCCTATTGTAAGTATTTTAACTCCATCTGGTAAAAAGGAGGCTGAGAGTCAAGCGCTTTTAGCTGAAAGGAAAAAATTATTTGAAAATAGTAAAGCCGCAGCTGCGGCTCTTATAGCTGAAAAAGGCACTCCTGCGGACAAACGAAGATTGGAGGATCTTACGAGATTGGCAGCCAAGGCTAAAGATCCAAGCGATGTAAATCGCCAAATACAAAACTTGGGAAGATTAACTGCTGGTTTATCTGGAGAAAAGACTGGAACAAAAGCTACTGATACAGCTGTTGCTGGTAAAGCAGAGACTCCCGCTGTTGGTAAAGATGGTGAGGCGGTTCCTGCAAAACCGGTTGAAGAGACTGCCCCCGTTGTATCTGATGGAGCTAAAGCTAACAACAAGGATAATGCAGGATTCCCAGACCCAAATGCTATGATAGATGATCTTGTCTAAAAATAATTTCCTGAAAATTTAATGTATGCCCGATTCAGTTGAACAATTAGAGCAGCGGATTAATGCGAAAAATCCTGATGTAAAACAGACGGATCTTGATGCGACTTTTAAGTATCAGGAAAGTACGATTCGCCAGGTTTATAAAGATAATCCTGATGATTATCCGGCTAAAGTTAAAGCTTTAAGTGAACTGAAAGCTAAACAGGGGGAACTTATGGCCAAATTTACGGCTCTTCAACTGGAAAGATCACAACAGCGAACGGATACTTTACAGCAAACACCTGAGCAGCAAAGTGAACATGTAGCTCCCGGACTGGAGGCTTTAAAGGCTAAAGAGACCGTGCAACAAAGAGCCTACGAACTAACAAATCCCGATGCTGCCGGCGCTTTGATTGATGATTATGAAGGTTATGGCGGTATTGGGCTTACCGGTAGAAAAACCGGCTTTGAAGATGGCAATTTTAACAATCCAACCCGTTGGGCGTTGGCGGGGTATCTTACGGCACAAGGCGCACATGATCCTGCACGAATGGAGATGGAGTTTGGAAAAGCTGTAACTATTTTTAATAATAGCGATGATGATTTAAGTCAGGTTGATGAATTGTTAACGTATGAAAACTTAATACAACAAATGGGTATGGCAGAGGCGCAAAAGGCTTTAAGTGGCTTTGATTTAGCTTCTGAACCGCTCGGTTTGACCATGGGTTATTGGAAAATTGCGGAAGCTTTTTATCCTCAAGTTAAAGATGCTTATCAAACTTATCTTACCAGTACGCTCGGTCGCCTAAAGACGGAAGGGAAATTAACCTATACACCCCCTGCTGATGAAACGGGCATCGTGAGTGAATATAAAAAGGGTCTGGCACAGGTGAAACTTTTAATGAGTTATGTGTACTCACCTAAGGAATGGGATGAAACGCTTAAAGGGCCGCGCACTGCATTTGAAAAATTACAACAGGCGGATGTAAGTTTGCGCCCACTATTTAAACTGGATTATAAAGATGCACGTGTCACCGCACTTTTGGCTAAGAGCCCTGCCCAAATTACTAAAACGGATGAAGCAGAAATTACCTATGCCAATGATATTGTGGCAAAGGCTACGTATACCGCTTTTGTCGAAGCTAAACAAAAAGCCGGCGATGATTATACCAAAGTAAATGCGCAACTGAGTACTTTGGAAACTAAAAATGCTGCCTTGAAAAAATATGAACCTGCAGATTTTGATACTGTAAGAACTTTGCTCTCCGAAGCCAGCGCGGAACAGCAAAAAATTACACTTCCAGCGGGCGCAGATCTTACTATTTTACGTACACAAGCGAGTTCATTTATGATTGTTTTGCGCAAAATTGGTGATGCTAAAGTGAAATTGGCAGCTTTTGAACACGGCCTTACCGAAGCAGAAAAGGCTGGAGCAAAACCTGAAAATGCGCCAAAGAGTGATCGCTATAAAAAAGAGTGGCTCAGTGCGAGTACTAAAGAGGTGACCACTATTTTCCCTACCAATAAGGTGCGTATTCGCCAAAGCGTTTCTGGTGGCGCGATCATTCGAGATAATATCGGTGATGTTTTAAGTGATACCATTCCGGCGATGGCGGATGTAACGATTATGGATCCCAATAAATGTAAACTTATTGGCGATACCGTTTTTGTGCCGGTGTTTTTTATGATTAAAGGCAAAGAGGAAACTGTCTGGGTAGATCAAGTGGATTTGGAGGTAGCAGGTCCGGTAAGGGAGATCTCTGAAAACCCTGAATTAAGCGAGTTTTTACGTGAGAAGAATTTATTGCAGATCCATGAAAAAATTCCTTCTGGCGAGCGCACTCATGACCATTATGTGTATGTTTTGAATGTTGCTAATATGCAGAATATCAGTACGGAGGGCTCTCCTAAGCTTGGTTTTGGTAATGCCGATGTGGATAGGATTTTTGGCGGTACTGTCAATAGATACCTGCAAAATACTTTCGGTGATGTTTTTACGAGCGAGGCGAAAATGCAGATGGAGGCCATTGCCAATAGAAATGACCTCAGTGAAATTCAAAAAGTGGTGGAATCTTTTCATTATATTTTGGGTGTGATAAAAGTGAAACTTGGTGCCGATGGCGGTGCTAAAATTCAAGCTTTTGAAGAGGCTTTAGGCATTGGTATTGAAGGTTCAGCGATGGGATTTTTTGATAAGCCACCCACACTTGTGGAATTGAAAGCGCAATATGAGACACAATTTATCCCAGCTTGGGAGATGGCGGCGCGACATTTGGAAAAAGCGATGGGAGCGGGAGGCCAGTATGAAATGGGGATAGAGGTTCCTGCCGATTTGCAGTTTTTGCAGCCGGTTTGTGTGGAATATATTGGTGCCTTGATCCCATTAGCTCGCTTTGATCAAAACCCGGAGCAATATCCTAAGGGTGTCAGCTTTGATTTACGTCTTAATAATACTATTCTTCCGGCACGCTTAGTGCGGGGGCAGGATTCGTTGATTTTACAATACAAGGGTAGTGCTATGGATATGAAAACTAACGATGTAAAAGTGGTGATGCAAAAAC
This sequence comes from uncultured Candidatus Peribacteria bacterium, assembly GCA_964389195.1. Classification (GTDB taxonomy): domain Bacteria; phylum Patescibacteriota; class Gracilibacteria; order UBA1369; family UBA1369; genus CAYMDR01. The sequence continues at coordinate 4,241 of CAYMDR010000027.1, forward strand.
TCAATAGTGGTGAAATCCACCAGGATCTTAATACCCTTATTTTATTAAAAGAGAATAACGGTTGGTACGAGCCATGGAAAGATGCCATCGCCGAGGAGATTGATGAACTTGAACCAAAGGAAGGTATGGGTCCTCATGATATTTATATGGATTTGGAGTGGGACGATGAGGATGCTTTGATTAATATTAAGGTGCTCCCTCATGGCCGTATTAGCTATGGCATGAAGTGCGAAAATGTTGGTTCCACAGGCGGTGATACGCGCGTTGGCTATGCGGATAACTTTTATGATTTCATGGTGCAACTTAAGCATATGCGCCAATGGATGGAGGGCAGTGAACATAAGCCGAGCGACGCGGTAGCGGCGCGAGGCGAAGCTCTTTATGAGAAAATAGTGAACCCTTACAATTACCGTTTAGACCCGGAGCTTGGCCGTGTTATTGGCTTTAGATTAGCAGAAAATGACATGGTGCAAGTATTTTTGGATTGGGGCGGCGGCAATGATTTAAAGCGGCAAGAAAATGCCATGCTGCAGGCATGGGTAGACAAAAAAGATGGCACTTTGCGTTTTATGTTAACTGGTCACGGACTAAGTGGCGCGAGCGGAAGCGCTGGCCAGACAAGAGGTGGCATTGGACCCGAGAAGGCTACAGATTTTGGCGCCTTGATGACGAGAGTTAAAGCTTTGAAGGCTGAAGCTTTTGGCGGAGGTGGCGCGGCGGGTGTGCCGGATGGTGGAGGTACTGATTCCGATTCATTAGATTATTCCCTGGACAACGCAAAAGACCAACCAGTCCATATTTCTGGTGACGCAAGACTGATTAGTTAAATTTTAGACTACTTTTTTCACTCAATATTGCTAGTCGCGGCAACTTTCCCCTTTATGGTTAGTGCCATAACGGTGGTATTTTTACTTTTTGATTGAGCTGTCATCTGCTTCTTATTTTCTGCCGCACCTCGTGGTATTGAATGTCGATTGAATGCGCGATGTGATGGTGGTTTTTGCAGAGTGGTGCCAGGTATTTAGGGTCATTGGCAAGATTTGGAGCAAATTGTGATATAAGGCTAAAGCGCTGGGTGTGATGTTTCTGCTCAGAGGGTTTGGTGCACGTTGGTATGGAACATTTATCACCATGCTCTTTTTTGAGGATGTTTAGGACTTTTTTGGGAATATAGCGGGAGGTTTTTGTGATTACCTTCTCGCTCATCTCTTTAGAAATTTGTGCTTTTTCTGCTTGGATTGCTTCTTCATGTTGGTCTAATAATTTTGTCAGGAGTTCATTAATATCTATGCCTTTTTCTTGAAGTTTTAGGAGCCGTTCTTGTACGGTGTTAGAAAGGTTTGGTGAACAGATCTGCTTATTGATGGGTTCCACAAGGGATGCTACGCTATGCGCGTGCAACTCATTTTTTCCTTCAAACGGCAGCGGCATGAGAAAATCTTTTTCGGGGTTTGGTATTTTTCGTTCGTCACGCACCAGCGTTTCAAGTGCTTTTTGTGGTAATATTTGCACTTGATTCGCCCAGAATGCTTGATTCTCTGATGTTGCAACAGACTGAATACGGATCAATTTATTGATGCTTACTTCTCCATTTTGTAATAAAGATTTTAAAAGAGGTTTATCGGAAAAACTTTGTTCCAGATTCAGTGCCGTTCGCACCTGTTCTTCACTCAGCCCACAGAGTTTTGCGGCAAATTCAAAAATCGATCCGAACCCTTTTTTCTCGTATAACTTTCTTTTGTGCACTTCTGGCAACATGCCTATGAATTTTTGTCTCCATAAACGTGCTTTTTCGCCATACTGCTTGCACAGTACATACAAGTTTTCGTCGGTGATATTGGAAAGTGAAGGGGAAAAATTATTCATATTCGTGGGGTTAAAGGATAAAATAAAATGTCTCAATTGCACCAGTTGTGTATTCAAAATAATAGCAAACAGCAGCCAAAAATCCACTATTCCAGCTGGAAAATCTCCGTAAATTGTTTCGCAATATATCGCTGTTTTATCCTATTTATAAGCCATTAATTGCACTTCGCATTAGTGATATTTTCGTAAGAAACGCACCGCGATTATTTTTTAATTCGTAGTAACCCTCTTCCTCTTTTTGCCATTTTCACAAAAAAATACCAGAAGGGTTTATAGATAATTTCTTGGGCGGGCAGGTACTCTACGTGTGTGCCGCCAAATTTTAGTTTGAAAGCGGTAACGGTAGACCAAGGGTGGTTTGGTTCATCTGGTGGCGCGATGCCAAATAAATCGTACTGTTTATAACCGGATGCGCGTGCATCTTGCATGATCTGCCAATGTAAAAAATACGGCGCCATGACATTGCGATATTCATTGCTGGAAGCCCCAAAATAGTAGGTAGCGGTATCTTGAAAATAGGTAACAATAGCTCCTGCTACAACTTTATCTTGATATTCTGCCAAGTAAAGTTTGGCTGATGGCGCAGCTTTTTTGGCAAAGATCTCTAACATCTCCTGATAATATTTTAAAGGGTGGCCGCTGAAACTATCACGGGCGGTGGTTTGGCAAAGAAGATCATAAAAGTTTTTGATGTCTTGAATAGGTGGCGCGGCATCTTTTGTGGAGCTGCTATGTTGGCTGATGCGAATCTTCACTCCATGTTTTTGGGCAACTTTAATATTATAACGTCCTTTTGGCTTCATTTGAGCTAGAATTTTTTCTGGCTCTGGAGTGAGGTCAACAATTAAAGTATGTTCGGGTTGATAATGCGCATGGGCGGGGCGTGAGTGGAAAAATGGCGGGAAAGTTTTTGTTGGCGGAAGGGATAGGTGCGATTTAGTTGATGCTTCAGTTACTTCTGATTGAATTGCGCTATAAGGTTGCAAGGCTGGATCGAAACGAAAAAAAATGGCTTTTTCTTCTTTAGCAATGGCAGCAATTTTTTCTAAAAGAAGTTTGCAGTGTTGCTCGTTTGTGTAATCAACAAGTGGCCCGCGTGGGCAGTAGAGCCAACTGGTGCCAAAACTCATTTTCTGGCGAATTATAAGGGCTGAGGCCACTAAATGGCCGGTGTCATCTTCTAATACGACTACCCAAAACTTATCACGATGAGCAGATTTTGACTGGAATACGCCCCATTCGTAAGTTTGGTGAATTGATCCTAAAGGGTATTTTAAGACAAATTCATTATATTTTTGGGCTTCTTTTTCACCGATTATGCTTGCTTTCATACAATCTTTTTAAAGGCTGATTAAGCGCTATGTGAACTTTAGCATATTCTTTTGTATTAGCTTGTGGATCTATCTATTTTAATTATTGCGATGATCGTTTTTTTATGTTATAATTTAAAGATTTAATTTCTCGGCAGTACATTTATGGTCAACTATTCGATTATACAAAATGAACATTTACGGCAGTTGGTTATCTTATCGGAGAGTATCCATAGCCTTCCGGCAGACCAGTTAGAGGTTATGATTCAGCGCATTGCGGCTCTGCCTGAAGAAGGACAGCTCGCTTTGATAAAAACACTGGAAGATGAACAGCAAAAGATTAAAGCGGCCAAGTTGGCAAAGGGGATAACTCCAGAAATGGAGCTTAAACAAATGGAAGAAAACTCTTTGAAAGTTACGGCTATTAAATATGAGTTTGAAACCGGCGTGCGGAAGGAAAATGAAAAAATAGATGCCAAACAGTCTGAAGAAGAGGCGGAAAAGCTTATTCTTAATATATAAATAAAATGATCAAACATCATCATTATTATTTTTCTTTTTTTAAGCCTGAACGAAGGGTTTATTATGTTGAGGCACCAGACGGTAATGCCCCTATTGAAGGCGAGGGAGCCAAGGAGTCAGCTCGGGACGTAGTAGATGCTGCACCTCAGCAACTTTCTCTAGCAGAACAGTTCTATGTTGGTAAGTTAGCTGCCTTAAGTAATGCCATTGATGCAAATCGCACTGCCCACCCTGAGCTTGCTGCAGCCGCAGAAGCCAGAATGCCTGCACTGCAAAACTACCAAAGTGAAGAGGGCATGGGGGGTAAGCTTACTGAGCTTTATGCTCTTTTAGATAGTTTTGAGGCCAGTCCAAAAAGGCAGGAAGCGATGAAATATGTAGAAACGGCAATTGCTAGCGCAAAGGAAGCTTTAGGAAATAATACTTCACAAGAGGCGAGCCAGCAAAGAGCTTTCTTAGAGGATCTACGAGTAGACACCTTGGATACCTTAAGCCATTTACGACTTAATGTTCCCTCACTGCTAGAAGATGATGCTATTACAAAAATAATTACCAATTTTGATGTGGCACTTACTATGAATGTTGGTAAGCCTGCAAATGTCTCTGAACAACCTATCCAAAACCCTAGTTAATAATTATGAACCATCTTTTTTGTTTATCGAAAAATTTTGCGAAATTTACGCCGGGACGTTTGGTTTTTCTTGAAAAATCTGGGGATTCAGGGGATTTCCACGCACCTGATGCTATTGCCGCTGAAAATATTTACCGTTCCAGGAAAAATATAGAAGGTGCAAAAGGAGGTTTTGCAGACCTTTTAACGGCAAAGGAACGTGCCCCATTAGTACAGAAAATTCGCGATTTACATCGTAAGGTAAAGGCGATGACTGAAAACTTAAGTGTTGATGAAGCAACCCGGAATAAGGCCGCTGAGGCAAAAAATAAACTGGATGCTCTCGCTTTGCGGTCATTATCAAATGAGCAAATCGTCGCGACAATTGCTGATATTGAGGCTTCTATAAACAGTGCCGCTGATCTTTTGCTTTTACGCATTGATGAAAAACGTACCGCTATAGAAAGATGTGGCAGTACTTTAAATGCAACTAGAAGAGGCGATATACGTGAGATGCATGATAACTTGCTCGAACAGTATGGTGCTATGCTTGATAAACCAACCAGAGAAAAGCTGGAAACAATTATGGTGAATGCTCAGGATGGTATTTCTGCGCAAATAGACCCTATAACGATAGCATCTTTTCATCTTGCAGAAGGAGCGAAAGGACACCCTAAAGATGTTGTAAAGCTGGGTGTAGATAGTACCAATCTAAGTACATTGCTTACGGATATAGAGGATCCTAAATTTTTGCAAGATATTATCGGTAATTGTAAGACCCAGTTTGAAGCGATAGCCTTGCTTGCTTGTAAAGAAAAAGCTGATGCTAAAAATTACGTTGAGAAAGAAAAAGCAAATGCCTTAGGGATGCTCAGTTTTGATAAAGATCTAGCTGATGCCCAAAAAACCGCCATCACTGATGCCGCAACGTCCACTCAAATTAAATTGGATGCTATTGGTAATGACAAGAATGCTCTCAAGCAGCTTCAAGGAGTTTTACTCGGCTTTAAAGAACATTTGAAGATGATTTTACTTTGCCAAGATGTTCAAGCTGTAGCTGCTTTAGCTGTTACCCCTGGGGTAACAGCCCCCGCAGCTGATCCAGGAGCCTTAACGATGGTGGTAAATAAAATGCGCAGCCAAAGAGAACCTAAAGTCCGCAGAAAAATGGATAATGCTTAATTGTTTTATATTTTAAAATTTATGACCAAAAAAGAGTATCTACAATTTCTAGAAAAATCGGAAATATTTAAAGGGATGAGTGAAGAGTGCCAAAAAATTGTTGAGGCGGCGCTGGGGGATCAGCGGGATGATTATATGGAGATGCTTAAAGGAGCTGATCGTGGTCTAGCAGCTGTAAAGAAAGAGTTCGTGGAAGGTATCCAGCAGGAGGTTGAAGGGATGAAAAGAGATGTTCATAAAGCTAAGAAAATATTTTTTATCAAAGCGGAAAATGCGTCTCAAACCAAAGATGAAGTCGAAGCAGAAAAATTACTTACTCATATCTAAAAACTTTAAAAACAAAACTATTTTTTAACCAAAATAAATATGGAAAATTTACATTGTATTCTTACTCACTTAACCTTTGGAGTTAATGGTAAAAGGTTTGTTTATCTTGATGGAGAAGGTGGAGGACGATCAGAGGCTGAACCACTAACTTCAGGAGGAGGCTCGGAGACAGTAGATGCTAGTGGTATAGATGATGAGGCCGGTAAGGATGCAGATAAAAAACCTGATGCTGAGAAGGCAAAAGATAAAGATGCTGAGGCCGATAAAGTTGTGGAAGGTCTTAAGGCTGAAGTTG
>CAYMDR010000027.1:10362-12797 GCA_964389195.1 uncultured Candidatus Peribacteria bacterium
AAGGTAATTTAACAGCCAAGGAAAGTGAAGCAGCAACCCAAAAAGCATTAGCTGATGTCGAACGTATTAAGGGTAGCGGAGAGGCTGCTGTTGCAGGAACCAGTGAAGCACCAGCACCTACTGCAGAATTAACAGCGGCTGTAGGAGAAGGCTATGATAGGCACAAGGTGGCAATATTAGCATTAAAAGGTACTGCAGAGCATAAAGCTGATGTTGTAAAAAGTGTAGCTGAAGGAGTGATTGTAACAACTAATGCTGCAAAGCAATGGGAAGTACCTGTAGCCGAAGCGACTACGACGGCGGTTACTCAGATTTTTAACATCGGGGCTGCCGGTCCAGCAACTCCTGAGGAGATCGCAAAAGCTGCTGTAGCAGCGCGAATGGTTGAAGATGCAGGGCGCGATGTAAGGTATCAGGCAGCTTTAGCTTGGGGGGTTTATGGCGCTCCTGAAAAAGGTTTAAAATTCCGCTTAACAGATGAAGATAAAAAATTACCCGGTGTTTTGACCCAATTTGCTGCCATAGAGAAAACAGCTAACGCAGCGTCAGCAGTAAATCTATATTATACCGCTTTGGAAAGAGCAGCTAAGGCTTATGCAGAAGCATTGGGTGCTCCGGCAGCAGGAAAAGCTACAGACCAAACGCCTAAACCAAAAGATGCGCTTGCTGGCGTAACAGATAAACCTGTGGGTAAAGTTGAGGAAGATCCTTATGCTGAATTTGAGCCTGCAGCGAAAGCAAAAGAGGTAGCTACGGCAAAAGCGGAAGTACCTGCTGCGAAAGCTGCTGAGGTCAATCCTGCATTAGCAGAGGCTAGAAAATTATTTGCAGATGCCTACGAAACATATTTTAAAAAACCTTTAGCTGCTGTTGATGGTGGCGTACCAAAACCAAAAGAAACTGCGGATAAAAAGTTTAGTATTTCAGCAGAGGATAGAGTAGCAATTGCAAATCTAAAGGTTGGTTCAACCTATGCCATGATTTTCCCTGGCGGTATGAAATATGTGGTGGGAAGAAATGAGGGAGGGTACTATTCTGTAGAAGATGCTGCTGATGGGAATGACCCTATTACCTTTCAAGATGCAGGACGTTTTATACAAGTTCTTGATGCAGACATCGCAAAAAAATTGGCTGAAAGAGATGCTGCTGAAAGCGTTTATAGCTAAAAATAAAGGTATTTCTAAACTTAAAAAGCCCCGCTAAGCGGGGCTTTTTTGTTATAGCTTTTTCCTATTAGTTCATCTTCTTGCGGATGAAGTCGGGGATGTCGAGTTCGTTTTCGGTGAACTTGACGTTTTCGTTGGGGCTAGTTTTGAGAGCTGGCGTGCCTTGATTTAAAGAGGCATGCTGGCGAATAATGGAGGATCTTTCTTGAGGAGTATCGTCAAAACCTGTAGCTACTACGGTGATTTTTACTTCACCGGTATAAGAATCGTTAATAACGGCACCAAAAATGATGTTAGCTTCTGGATCGGCAGCTTCGGTGATAATGCGAGCGGCTTCATCGACTTCAAACATACTTAAGTCGTTGCCACCGGTAATGTTGAAGAGTACGCCCTTTGCGCCATCAATAGAAAGTTCAAGCAATGGGCTTTCGATAGCGGCTTTTGCAGCTTCAATTGCGCGGTTTTCACCTGTTCCGTAACCGATACCCATCAAAGCGGAACCGGCATTTTCCATCACGGTTTTTACATCCGCAAAATCCACATTGATCATACCGTGGATGGTGATCAGGTCAGCGATACCTTGAACACCTTGTCTTAGGACATCATCAACAACCGTAAAGGCTTCGGTGATAGGGGTTTTCTTGTCGATAATCGAAAGGATCTTGTCGTTTGGAATGGTAATAAGTGTGTCGACTTTGTTCTTGAGATTCTCAAGACCTTCGTCAGCTTGTTGACGACGACGGTGACCTTCAAAGGAGAAAGGCTTGGTAACAACAGCAACGGTAAGAATGCCCATCTCTTTGGCAACTTCAGCGATAACAGGAGCGGCTCCCGTACCGGTTCCTCCACCCATACCGGCAGTAATGAAGACCATATCGGCACCTTCCAAAGCCTGACGAATCTCTTCTGCGCTTTCTTCTGCAGCCTGACGGCCAATATCGGGATTACTTCCTGCCCCAAGACCACGGGTTGTCGCTTTACCAATGTTAATTTTTACAGAAGCTTCGGAGTGATAAAGGGCTTGTGCATCAGTATTTACGGCAATAAAGTCAATTCCTTTTAAATTGGCTTTAATCATACGATTCAACGCATTGTTTCCACCTCCACCCACACCAATCACTTTAATTAAAGCAACCGGGCTAATTTCAGCCACGATTTCTTGGGATCTTTTGGTTGAAAGTGATGAACTGGAAAATAGGTTTCTTAACGCGTCTTTTTGTTGATTGGTAGCCATATGAGAAAAAATAAAGAATGGAGACAAATTAATTT
>CAYMDR010000028.1:0-1392 GCA_964389195.1 uncultured Candidatus Peribacteria bacterium
AAACTACTGCGAAAGTAGCTCTTTTCCAAACAACAAGGCCTGTATGGGTGCAAGAAGGCAAAAGCGGTTCCCAAACAACAGAAAAGCCTTTTGATTTAACGCACCGAGCTCAAGAAATTCGCCAAGAAAAACTAGAACCGGTAAGTGCTTCGGTTGCATTTGATTCAAACTCAGATCGAACTTTCCATAATTTGGCTACAACCGCTTACCCAGATAAGCCTGATCAAATCGCCCGTTACGCTATGAAGATTAAACGGTCTCTGGAAAAACATTTAGCCGAAGGAAAAACCATTGAAGATTTATGGTCATACTTACAGGAACCTGAACAAGGCTGCACCGATGCCGAAATTAGAGATGGCATCTTACGTTTCATTAAAGAGCAAAAAGATGCACAGGGTAACAAACAAAAACTTATCATCGATATTACCAAATTTTTAGGCCCAGTACGCATTCCGGTAGAATCCCCTTTGGATAAAGCTCACAAAGAAGCAAAGAACACTCTTATCAGCACAACCAGAGCAGACTTAAGCGCTCTACTTGCGGAGCTACAAGCGCAATTACCGGCTCATTTACAACGATTATCAAATATAAACTAAATAAATATGTCCAAAACATATTATCGAAATTCAGCATTCCTACAGAAAAACATTTTTGCCTCAAACAAACGTTTTGTTTTTGAAACCAAAGGGCCGGAAAAAAACAAAGATGTAGAACCAGTCGCTGCAGAGAAGGGAGAAAAATTAACAGACGACCAAAAAAAGGCACTCCTAGAAAAAGGGGTAGCTTTTAAAACCGACCCTCGAGAAAATTTACTACTTTTGGCAAGAGCCGTAGGAGAAGACCAGGCCTATGCTACTAAACTGGAGGGTGACATTAACGCTTTTCTACAAGACTACACCGTTACAGACAAACAAGGTAAGGAAAAACCGGTAACTATCTATGATGTATGGACCGACTTAAATATTCCACCCAAATGTACTAATGTAAGCATCCAAGATGGTCATTTCGACTTCAAAGATGGTTCAGGAAAAAGCATTGAAGCTATATTTCATGGTGAAAAAATCCCAGCACCAAATGCCGTCTTCATAGACGATGAACCGGAAAAACCAGCACCTACGCCTGCAAATCCACCAGAAAGCACAGAGCAAGCAGACCAAGGTGAAGACCCAGGTACAAGGGAAGTTCCTGAAGCAGCCAAAAATCAGTACGCCAAAGAGGCTGAATGGCAAAAGCAAGATGCACAGGCCGCCACCTACCGAGCAAAATACCTTAATGAAAAAACAAAAAGATTAAATTTCCCAACCAGCCCTGAAGAGCAGGAAACAAAAATTTACAACATGTACGCACCAATTGATGGCGCAACCGTAAGCATCACAAGTGTTGGCAAAACCC
>CAYMDR010000028.1:1421-1794 GCA_964389195.1 uncultured Candidatus Peribacteria bacterium
AGCGACGCTAAGAATGAAGATGATCGCGTGAAAATTAATAGTGGCGATAGATTGGTCTATAACAAGCCTCCACGCCTTACCCCAGAAATAACAGCAATAAACGGCGAAAATTATAAAGTCCACGGCTACATGAAAATGAAAAATGCCGCAGACTGGAAGGAAATCGCAAAAACTTTAATGTGCATGGGCACAACACCTTACGGAAGAGAATATCAAGCCTTGGCCTCCAAAGAAACAAAAGCTTCGGCTAACTCTCCACAGAAAATTTTGGAACAAAAAGGGTATGGCAATATCAAAAGTGAAGCTGTTATCGGCGCGTATGCCCGTGAACTAAAACGGGTGAATGAAGCACTTTATAAGGCAAATCCTAAAA
>CAYMDR010000028.1:1804-11643 GCA_964389195.1 uncultured Candidatus Peribacteria bacterium
CACAAATGGGCTTTCTTTCCTTTTTGTCACCACGGAAGAAAGTCCAAGCGTTAGCCAAGGGGCAACAGAAGCCGGACGAAATAAACAAAAAGAAGCAGCTATCGGTAGTTCAAAAGAGGTTGCTGCCCTTAAAACACGGGAAGAGCGCAATATTATGACAAACTATTTTGATAAGCTGATCAACAATAAAGATATCACTATCAGTGCCAAAGACATTAAAGAGATTATTGATAATGAAGATTTATGGAACTATTACTGGAACGATAACTTTAAAGGCAAAGGACGTATTGAACGCGGCTTTGCACTTTTAGGTATTCCTACCGAACAAATCCGCGATAAATTTAGAGAAGCTATAACCGGTGGCGGTTTCTGGGATGCCAACGATCAAGTAAACTTTATGGATGTCCTGGGAACTTTTGGTGCCTACACCGACATGAGTGGTCAAAAAAGTAGCGACATCGATCAATTTCAAAGTGAAATGAAATACCAGGAAATTGCCATGGAGATTACCAATGGCAAAAGTGTATCCGCAGAAAACAGGGCATTCTACGATAAAATGAATACTTTATACGCAAGCCCCTCTGCAGACTACAATGAACTAAAAAGCAAATACAGCGATGCCGAGAAAGAGTACCGAGAACTTGAAAAAGATTATAGAGACGCAAAGGCTGATGGTGACCAAGATGACATGGATGAAGCTCAACAAGATCTTGGCAAAAAAAGAGCCGAAATGTCCACACTTGAAACACAAATTGATAAAAGTGCTCCACACGTAGAGTACACCATGGGCGAACGGTATGAATATTATGTTAACCGTTTGCAAGGCGCCGCCTTAATTATGGACGGACTTTTGAATCTAAAAACAGATGTGCCAATCTCCGTTGCCGAAGCCGATCTTGAAGCAAGAGAAGAGGAAGAAGATCGCCAGGAAGATATTGCCGATGAAACCGGACGCACTCGCGTTGACCGCGAACCTATTGATAAATCAGCTGAGGGTTATTTTGTCCAAAAGATGTTCCATCCAGAGAATACTAAGGCCATGGAAGATATGGTCGAAGGTGGAGAAGAGGTAACCGAAGCCGGCGTTGAAGTAGAACTCCGCCATAATGCTTGTAATGATGATGTTTGGAATCGCAGAGATCTTATCAATGAATTGAACACTTATGTTCGCTACGGTTTACAAAAATATACAAATCTAGCTCAAGAAATGGATGCTCTAAATGCGAGATATGCCAGAGCAACCACCGATGAAGAAGGCGAAGAGATCCAAAAAACCATGGCAATGATTAAGGAGCAAAAGGATGCTTTCAAAGAAAAAATTGGCCTTCAAAGCGACACCTCCGACATGAAAGTACTCATTGGCACATACGAATTCAAAGGCCTAGAATATCCACTTGGTAACAGCCCGGAGGATATTGACCACATGCGTAACTTAATTATGGAAGGGTTCACCTTAAATCGTGGCATGGATGATGGCACCGTTGAGCGTTCTGCCCAGTTACATGAATGGCGAAGTTTGGAAGATGAAAAACGTTTTGCCGATATTTTAGCAACGATGGAACATCCCGATGCGGCCGTAGCTTTGGAAGAGTTCCACACCCGCAATCCGCAAGTGGATATCTCCGCAGAAAAAGTTCAAGAGATCGATCGTTTATTAAATATTGATATAGCTTTAGATACCGTTACCGATGACAAAGTAAATTTACGTTTAGGCATTGTACCACCAATTGAACTGGGCGACGGTTGGACACTTTATCCAGGCATCGGTATTAACGTTATGAACGGCCAACCTTATATCGGTTTCGGCTTTTCTAAGAGCGGCAATATCAGCGAAAACTGGAAAGGTTATTTTGGAGCCACTGCAGGGGCAGAACCTTTTGAAGCAAAAGTTTTTGGCGATGCCGGAGGCGGTTTTACCTACGTTATCCCAGGTGAAAAATGGAATACAGAAATAACCCCTTTTACGGCTGGAGGAATCGGAGCATCTGCCTCTGTAAATCTTTCCGAAGTCTATGCAGGTCCTTACGTAAAGTTTGAGTTTAGACAAAAAGCAAATTACCAACAGGATTATAAAAATAGACTCTCCAAAGGCATGGCACACTTAGGCTATGACAGTGTTGAAGCCCAAACCGATGAAGCAAGCCAGGTTGAAGCTATCAAAAATTTACCAGCTATTGGCAGATACATTCGCGAAGCCCAAATGAACTTGGGTTGGAGCGATAAACAGGTGCTGGTTTTATATAATGACTATCTTAAAAAAGGTTTAGAAGATCTAGCCCAAAAAAATGTTTATGAAGATATGGGGCCAGTTTCAGAATGGGGCGTTGGAGGAACGATTAGTCCTATGAATGTGATACTTATTGCCGGAGCTACCGCTTTTGGAACCATGTTAGGTGGCCCTCCTGGTGGTGTAGCCGCAGGCGGCGGTGTAGCGGCAGCTATGTATGGCGATGTCGCTTTCAATGTAGGTTCAGACTTAGTCTTAACTCAACATCTTTCAAGTCCAAAAACCGAAATGCAAAAACGTGCTGACGACGCTATGCTTGCCCGTATTGAAAAACTTTATCCTGGCATCAAGATCACTTTACAAGCAGAAGCTGAAACCTATGATGTGAATGAAGCCATGAGGTCAAATGCTCTTTCTGGCGATCAACTACAATTACTCCACCACACCAAGCAGACACCTGAAGCTATTAAAGCTTATGAATATAGTGCCGCCAAAGAAGAGGTAGCAGATTTTGCCTCACTCCAAAAAGAGTTTGCTGCAAACCATCTACAACTTGATATCGGCGAAATCGAACCTGGCAAACCTATGTTTACCATCCGACCAACCGAAATAAAGAGTTACCAACTTTTTGCCGATCCAAAAATGCCGAAAGGTAATGGCGTGATCCTAAGCGAAAATGGCACCGTCTATGTCGCTGGAGCAACCTTAGCATCTCTCCACTTTAAGAGACTTGATTTTATGTACCCCAATGGCCAAAAAGAGACCATGGTTACCGTAAGCGATAACCCTTATACCAAAGCCGGTATTATTGCCGAACTCAGTAACCAAATGGTTGAAAAACTTGCCAACAACGGAGGTATCAGCATCCAAGATAACCCTCTACGTATTGAAAAGAATGGTACACAAAGCAATCTTAATACCTATGCTTACTTTAAGGAACATGGCCTATTGGCAGATTTCTTAACGGCTGAAACCATGGCAGCCGCAGGTGAAACCTTAGGAGCCAACAAAGCTTACATAGAATTAACACGCAAAGCACTCGCTCTAAAACAGGAGTTTGATATATACGAAAACATCGATAATTTATCACCAAACCCACAGGAATTTTTAGCAAAACATCCTGATCTATATCGCAAATTAACAACCGATCCTCAACTCACAGGCTTTAGCCACGAGCAATTAGATCGTCTTATCGCAGATGAATTTAAAAACAACAACCCAAAACTTACCGAAGAGCAAAAAGAACTCTATAAAGAACAGCTCTACCATTTTAGTATGAGTGAATTTAAGGGAGGCAATAAACAGGAGGTTATCGATGCCAGAATTAGCTTGGCCGGTAGAATCTTAAAACCTTTCTTTGCTGCTCAACTGGCAAAAGTTTACCCAGAAGGCATTGCCGGCATGGATGCTGAAATATTAACCCAAAGATATTTAGGCGATTTACGGGGCGCACTCCAAAAAGAAAGTTCTGTTGTTCGTCCACTGGAAGCAGGTGAAGGTCTTTGGACCATGGTAGCAACCAGAGGTTTTGAAGGAAGAAGAAAAATACGCGCAGCCACAGGAGAAACTGCCGAAAACAATTTCCAAGAAGGGTTCGATTATGCAAAGTTCTTAGCCGAATCTGAAAACCCTACAGAGGTACAACAGGTTATTGCTAGATTATTATTTGAGGAACACAACGAAATTCCGGACGGCAATAAAGCGTTTTTACAATCAAGAATGGCACAAAGATTATTCTCTTTGGGCGATGCTAAAAACGGCATGTATAATCCCCTGCTCCAACTTTTAGATGAAGATGGAGGCAAGAGCAAAGCCTATTTTGAAACACTCTTAAACGCCTATGAAAAAGGTTTAAATGTTAATCTAGAAAGTGAGCCTTATAACCAAGCTATCGCAGCCTTTAGAGATGTTTGTGAAGTTATGCGTGATGCTCAATTAGGACAAGGAACACCGATCCGTATTGAGAACAAAATTTATAACGCTACCTATTTAAATGGCTACTATATTTTAATAAACACCCATATTGAAAGCGGTATCTACGACTTCTGTAAAAACCCTGGAAGCGCCTATAACGAAGCTATTCTGGTGGTAAAACCAAAACCAGGCGTTGTAATCCCAGAAAGAGGCAGCGTTGTAAGTTCCGCTCAGGATACAACCATCCAGTACAGTGGAGTAATCGAAGGATCCACTATCGGTATCCGTGGCATGGGTAACTTTGAAGTGGTTGGAGCCCCTGTTGAACAAAAATCCGAAGGAGGCCCTGGTGGAAAAACAGGTGGAAACTCTGGCATTAGAGGCGGACGAGTAAAAATTGAACTTCCTAATACTGGTGACCACAGCGGTGGTGAAGTCTAAAATTTAATTTTAAAAAACTATGTATAAACATTTAAAACATCTTTCATCTCATCAACTTATTATTGTTGCTGCTGCCATATGCTTATTAGTTTTAACGATAATGGTAATACAAACTCGCTCCCCCGGCCACAACCTTGGTTCACCTATGGTGATTACCAACGGAGGCAACAACGCAGCCGGTGAATAAACACACATAAAAAATAACCAACACCAAAATGTCAAAATCAAAGCTTCAACACCTAAGTCTGCTTCTGGGAATCGTCGCACTGTATAGCGCTCTTACCGTACCGGCAACTTTTGCCGCCTATAATCCGGTCTCACGCGACCTGTGTACACTCATGGTAAAGCCTTTTAACGCTGCTTTACCAGAAACAACCGGAGCTGCCGGAACCCCCTACATAAACTACCTTTCCGAGGCCGTCTGTAAAAGCTTTGTGGATTATCCTGCCGCTTACGCACCACAACCACCTTTAAAAGCAAACAACCCTTTAAAGGCAAATGTTGATCCAAAAAATGTAAACGTGCCCATTACTCGTCACGACCACATTTATTACAACGATTCCGTCCAGGATAACTATTATTACAAATCTTTTGTCGATAAGTTTGAAATCACTTTACAGTCCGACGCTTTCGACTCTATCAACGCCAACGAAATCTGGTGCGACACACCTGTACCTTATGGCTACAATGGTGATGATGTAAATACACTTGCCGATTGTTCAGGTATTGCTGGCGACCTATGGGGAGGAACCGTCATGACCAAAGTTTTCGATAACAACGCCAAAACCGTTACCATCACTTGGAACTTTGCTTTTTTACAAGATGAAGACAATAATTTTACCGGTCGCCCAGGCCTTTGGGGCAATAACGGCTCCAGCTATTTAGTATACGATGAAGATAACAACTCCTTCACTTTAGATACTACCGATGAAGAAAACCGTAAACTTCCTTTCAGTGTCCATTTAGGCAGTAAAGATAACGATACCATCTGGAGTGCCACAACCTCTTCCAGAGTATTATTAGCCGATTTATCGATAAAAAAAACCAACTATCTTACCCATCACAATGATGGCTGTGTGAACGAAGATGTAAATAACATTAATAGTGGTTGGTGCTATTTAGCACCAAAAGCTGGCTTTACTACAGAAGCAGTTATCACTAATCCTAATAATCCTCCAAGAACCTACTACTGGTTTAATATTGGCTCCGTAGTAACAGTTTGGCAGGAGCCAACACCATTAAAGTTTATACCAATTAAAGACTGTTTAGCTTTAAACCTATCACCAACAGGTCCTTTATTAGAAAGCGGTTTACCACAAACCTTTACGGTAACACCTACAACTTTTGGTGGACAAACACTAGATTATGAATGGGTAGCGACTCAAAATAACCAAATAAGTTTTAATGGCGTTCCTTATATTGGACTTCCCTTTCTCAATACAAGTACCCAAACTCTTGTTGATAAACTCCAGGCTCTAACAACACCAATTACCCTCACGGTAACGGCCGTTGATAAAAATGATCATAGCAAAAAATTCACTGCCAACTGTCAAAAAACGGTAGTGATCAATCCCGTACCAACAGCCTGTATCGATATATCTGTACAACCACCAGGCCCAACCATTCCTGAAAGCTCTTTTGCTAATGGTGTACCTTTTACCGTAAGCGGCAACGCTCCAGGCATTCCCCTTGATTTTAAATGGACGGCCAGCCAAAACAACGTAGCCACTTTTGATGCTATTACCTATACCGGAACACCGTACTATGATACCCAAAACCCTAATCTGGTTAAACTTTTGCAGCCACTGAGTAGCCCTTTAACCTTAACGGTTCAAGCGGTAAATAAGGCAGACCATTCCATAGAATATACGGGAGCTTGTCAGAAAACCATCGTAGTAACACCAACAGCTCCACAGGAATGTATCGATATATCGTTAGTACCCAACAATACTACCTTTACTGAAAGTGCTTTTGGTAACGGCCAGACCTTTACCATCAACAGTAATTCAGGCGTACCACTCGATTTCAAATGGACAGCTACCCAAAATGGCATAGCCCTTTTTGATGGCACTTTATATAACGGCATACCGTACTTTGAAACCAGCAATCAAACAACAACAGCCCTAAACCAACCACTCAGCAGTCCCATAACCTTGGTTGTAAACGCTGTAAACAAAGCAAACCATTCCATAGAATATACGGGCAACTGTCAAAAAACCGTAGCTATTACACCAGAAGGAGTAGTACAACAATGTGATGCTTTAAACCTACAGGTGAACAATGTATCCTCATCTAATAGCGTTACCGTGAATGATGGAGACACTATTACTTTACAAGCCACCCCTCAACCTTCTAACCTCTTTACCACGGTTCATTGGTCAGAAACAGGCAATGGCTTCTTCACAAATGTAAATAATGCTCCTCAAATTTGTCAGGATATCTTAAATAGCCAACCCAACTTTACCAACCCAAGTAGCAATATAAGCTTTAATGCACCAGCTTTCTGTAGCTATAACTATACCGGTGCCGATAACGCCACAGCTCAAATTGGTGCCGTTGCTGTAGGTCCATCCCTGGGCTTAGATGTATCACAATGTCAGGCCAGCGTTATTGCCCAACCACAACCACCATCCACACCTTACTGTCAGGATTTAGTACTTTCACCAACAACTTTGGACGAGGACGGCAACACCGTTTTAAATGCCACCGTTACCTTTGGCAACAGCAACAATCAATCAAAAACAGCCTCTATCCAATGGACAGGCGACGGTAACTTTGGCAACGCAGGTTCCGGCTTTACACAAACAAGCAGTACCAGCGGATCAACCCTAAATTTCTCTACCACGTTTAACGCCAATGACCCTTTCCAAGATGGCGTACACGTAGAAACGATCGGTCAATTTGCCTCTTCTGCCTGCCAAGCTGATGCCAATCCACCTAAAAACCAATGTGACCATTTGGACGCTTACCGCCATGGCGATAAAGTGTGTATCAATGTCGATTCCGATTATGAAGGAACTTTTACCTGGAAATATAATGGCAAAACTTTAATCAAGAATGATGCTGATTTCTGTTTGGATATAAGTGATCTTCCGGCAAACACCGTGGTTAACGTCTACGCCACCGATGATCGTGCTAACTGTGAAGACCGCCTGATCCTCCCAAAACAACCACCGGAATTTGAAAAAACCGTAAGTAAAACTACAAAGGACGACTATAAAAAAGTGATTAGCGTTTCAGCTCAAAGCGATTATGTTGATTACCGTTTGGTCTTTACCGCTCATTCACCAGATACCACCGCCGAAATTACTGACGACATAAGTAAAAGTGGTGGCATCCGTGGGGAAACCAATCCCGGCAACTTCCCCGCAGGTCACATCGATTATGCCGATAGTATGGACCTAAACATTGATGAATGCGATGAAGATGAGGACGAAGAAGATTGGAAAGACTGTTATACCGGTGACATTGGCGACGGTGATTTAGTACTTCATAAAGTGGATGGCAAAGTTGTTATCACTTACAAAGGCCACCTTCAAGACAGTGCCATTCGGGATGAAATTTGTAAGGATGGTAAAGTTTGCCAGGAACGCTACCCTAATCAAGCCACTGCCGACTACACCATCTATGATACCAATGATAACGAACTGGATTCAGGAAGTTTAGACAGCGAAGCCCTCGTACAGATTTTCTGTCAGTACATTTTAACTCGTGCCGCTGGGGATATCTTCTTAGAAAACGACCTTAATTCGGGAATAGATGTAAGAGCTTGCTCCAAATTCAAGAGTGTCCCAGGTGTTATTATTAAGCCGGGAGAAATACCTCTGCCACACACTCCAAGTACAGGTGCCGGAGATACAAGTACCATTTTTAGCATCAGTCATGAGATCTGTAGTGAAGGTCAAGCAGGCAGTTTGGATGCAAGTCTTAAACCTTTCTATGGTAAAGATGTTAGTAAATTATCTAGTCAGATTTGTGAAGTAAAACTAAACCTCAGTAAAGACTGGAAACAACCAATTATTGCCAACAGTATTGAAGAGGCTAAATTGCGCATTTCCCGCTGGGAAGCAGATTTTACCACCGACACCACAATGAGCCAGGTCAAACTTGATAACGACTATGCTGACCAAAAAGTCTACCACATCAAAGGGGCAAACCTTACCATCGATGAAGCATATGTTCTGGCCAATGGTGAAGGGGCTAAAACCTTTATTATCGAAGACGGCGACCTGATTATCAAGAAAAACAGTACCTACGCAGGATGCCCTGCTGGAACAACCTGTACCGTTAATGAAACCGCCTCACTCGCCTTCATTGTTCTAGATGGAAGTGTTTACATCGATCCAAATGTAGGAGAAATGGCAGGAGTATACTATGTTCAAGCCGGTGAACGCGCGGGCAGCGGACGACTTTATTCAGGAGCTCCAGGTTCAGCTACATCTGCCGATCAATATTCAGAAGTTAAACTTAACATAACCGGTTCGGTGTTTGGAGATATCGATCCTTTATTCAGTCGTCGCACCTTTGCCGGTGATCCTTCAGAAGAAGGCGGCGGTATCGTCATCCGTTTTGATGAAAGAATCATTCTCAATACACCTCCTGGTTTACGTGATGTAGTAAGCCTGAGCGAAATTGAGGTAGCTCGCTAATGCTTTGTAAAATTTGATTTGAGGGAATGGGAACCTATGATACTTTGTAGACCCATTTCCTCTTTTTAAAGATATGGCTCTCAAAAATCTTTATCTTTTTTACGGCGATGACAGCTACACCGCTTTTCATAAAGCCAAACACTGGCAACAAGAGTTTGAGAAAAAATATGGAGATCTTAATTTGCAAATACTCGAAGGTGAAAAGATGACCAGTTCAAACTTCCACGAAGCCATAGAAACTGTCCCCTTTTTAGCCGAGAAGAAACTTATCATTATTCGTGATTTTTTGCATGATGGAGATGAAGAGGAACAAAAAAAAGTTGCTGAAAAATTAGAGACGATTGCCGATTATTGCATCGTTATCTTTATTGAAAAAGAGAAACCGGATGCCCGAAAAACGCTTTTTAAAAAACTTTCCAAAACCGGGCAAGTTATTGAATTTCATGAACTGGATAGACCTAAACTGCTCGCCTGGATCCAGCAAGAGTTTAGTAAGAAAAATAGCACCATCGGTAGCCACGAAGCCGATATTTTAGCCGAAAATATCGGACCAAACCTTTGGCAGATGAGCCAAGAAATAGAAAAACTTAGCCTTTATGCTGCAGAAA
>CAYMDR010000028.1:11653-12117 GCA_964389195.1 uncultured Candidatus Peribacteria bacterium
AAGAGGCTATCCATAGCATTATAAGCCCAAATATTAGTAGTTCCGTCTTTAAACTTACAGATCACCTTGCTGCCAAAAATGTAAAAAACTCCCTCAAAACGCTGGAAGTTTTATTAACCAGCGGAGAGGATCTTATGCAGATTTTCTTTATGATGGTAAGGCATTTCCGGATCCTGCTGGAAGTTTATGCCTGTGCCCAGAATAAACTTTCTCCGCAACAAATGATCCAAAAACTTAAAGAACACCCTTTTGTTATCAGTAACACCCTAAAACAAAGCAAAAACTTTTCTTTTCCGCAGCTCAAACATATCTATCGCCAATTTTTAACAATAGATATCAATACCAAAAATGGTAAGATTAAAATAAGTACTACCGATAACACTGAACTACGATTAGCGCTGGAAAAACTTATTATTGAACTTTGCCAATAAATAACAACCTCTTGATCACCCCCCTATGCTTAC
>CAYMDR010000029.1:0-2263 GCA_964389195.1 uncultured Candidatus Peribacteria bacterium
GGCTGCATCTGCAAACTCTTTGGCATAGAAATTTTCGTCTTTTACTACAGGCTCACTTAAAACTCCGCCATTATCTTTATTGTTTGGGTCGTCAGAGTAAGTTTTGGCTATTTCATCAAAGTTGCCACCTTCTTTTAATTTCTTTAAAGCCTCTTCAGCTCGTTGCTTTGCTTCATCTTCTGTTCTGGTAACGGCTGCATCTGCTTTTTGTGCGCCTTTATAAGCTATTAAAATATGGCGTACTTTTGCTGAAGCTGGGGTTTGGATTTCTCTTTCTTGGTCACGTTTTTCGGTAACCTGGAAGATGTGGTAGCCGTCAGGTTTTGTTGTAACTTTAGTATCTCCGCCATTAATGCTAAAACCCGGTGTGTTTTCAATGAGTTGATCAATAACTTTTCCTGGCTCAGCTTTAAAGAGAGCGTCAGCGTAGTTGCTGGCAAATTGATCTTTATAAAGGAATTCAGGGGATTCACTAAAGAAAACTTTTCCAGGGTTTGATTGGTTTTCTTCTTGTCCTAAAACTTTAATGTCTTCGCCATTTTTTATTTTAGCGAGAAATGCTTGTGCATCCGCTTTAACTTTTTCTGCAGCTAAAGGGTCTTCAGGTCCTTCTTTTTGCTCTTTAAACTCTAATTGGATTGTTTTACCTACGATTGCTTTGGCTTTCTCTAAATCTTTAATACCTGCAAGCTCTACGATTAAATGTTTTTCTCCTGGAGCATCGGAGGTGTAAATATTTGGCTCAGAAACTCCCAGGCCGTTTACGCGCTTGGTGATAACATTTAAAATACCGTCGATGATGCTTTTTTGTTCATTAGCAGGGACTTTACGCAAGTCAATTTTATAATCCAACTGTGATCCCCCTTGTAAATCCAAACCTAAATTAATTTTATTGTCTAAAATAGCTTCTGGAGTTGCGGGCAAAATTTGCTTTTGGGTTTCTGGTGGTAGATCAATAAAGGCCAAGAAAGCAGCCACTAGGATAATACCGGCTAAATGGAGAAATTTACGATGTTTCATAAAATAAACTTTTTTTAGAGAAATATAAATTATTGATTAAGTTTTTTATTGAGATTGCGATCCAGCTCTTCGTCATTACCTTTTTCGGGTCGTCCATAATCATCGGCGAGTCTTACCACATCTTCCAGTTCAGAGGTGGAGACTTCAAAAATTTGTGAATCTTCTAGTCCCTCAATGCGGTGGACAGTATAGGGGAGGATATCGTATTTGTCACCAGGATTTAGGGTGATCTCGCGCAGAGTGGAAGCATCTTTCCCTATGCTTAATTTGACTTTGCCACTCAACAAATATTGGGTTTCAGTCTTCTTTTCATGGTACTGCAAAGACAGGCGGCTACCTTTTTTAACCTCAAGGATTTTGCCTACGTAACCGGCCAGGTTGGCAAACCAGATCTCTCTTCCCCAAGGTTTTTCCTTTATTTGGATAGGTGTTTGATCGGACATGACTCCTATTGTAGCGGAAATTTTAAAAATGGCACTTGACTAGTTTGTGTTTAATTGTAGTATATTGTCACTTCCTAAATGTATGCTTATGAATGGTAAAGGTCTTGCTTTAGCTGGGGCATTATTTATGGCTGGGTGTGATGGGCATGATGTAGATAAAAGTCATCCACCAGATAAGATAGTTACGTCTGAGGATAGAAAAGAATTGGATGCTGTTATTGAATGCCAGAGAAAACTTTTACATTGGATTGACCCAGAACAGTTATTTGATCAGCCTAAGTCGCTGTTAGATCAAGATTTAGTAAAACATCCAAAATTATATGGAAATTTTGTTACTTCTTTTGGAGAGGTATGTGTTTTAGCCACTGAACAAGATGAAGCAAATTTTAATGAATTTTGTTTATTACCGGATATGCTTACTTATAGTGTTATTGAAAATCGTGCACAGCAAGATGTAGATTGGGCTAATGTAACTAGTAGGCGGGAAGATTTTACTAAAACTGGAGAACTGATTTCTCTCTTTGGAGAAAGGAACAATTTAATTGAAGCTTGGATTAGAAATACAGGCTCATATGGTCATCCTACCTGTAATAAAAGCTTTAAATAAATATTTATAGTAGTTTTTTATACTTAGTGTTTTTGCTCATTTTTTCCACGAGCTTTTTTACGTCTTGGCTACGGTCTTTTTTGCAGATGAGGAGCGCATCGTCGGTTTCGACAATGATTAAATCTTTGATGCCGATGGTGGCGATGAGTTTTTTGCCGTTGCCGTAAATAAGGGAGTTGTGGCTGTCGATGCC
>CAYMDR010000029.1:2305-12076 GCA_964389195.1 uncultured Candidatus Peribacteria bacterium
GTGTGTGGTATTAATAACGTTACCGGCAGGGGATTTGGCGAGTTCATCAAAAATAAATTCCCAGGTGCCTACGTCACTCCAACCAAGTTCGGCGGGGATGATACGCACCTCTTTGCGTTCAACTTTTTCCATGATGCCATAATCCACAGAGATTTTATCGCAGTTGGGATAGTATTCTTGCAGCGCCCAGGACTCTTTGGAGGTTCCGATGTGGCGTTGAATTTTCATTAAATTTTTATAGGTTTCAGGTAAATGTTTTTTAAAATGTTTAAGAATCGTATCAACTTTCCATACATAAAGTCCGGTATTCCAAAGGTATTTATAGGATTGTAGGAATTTTTTGGCCATTTCCAGGTCTGGCTTTTCGGTAAATTTTTCAAAGGCGTAGATTTCCGTGCCATCGATTTCTTTGATCATCTTGCCAATTTTAACGTAGCCTAAATTTACGTTAGGGAATTTTGCTTTTACTTCGATGATGTTTAAAGTGTTTTCGGTTTTACTTAACTTCTCGGCAATCTTAAGTTTTTGAATAAGCTCTTTTTGATTTTGGATCAGGTGATCGGCGTAAATAATGGCCATGACCTCGTGTGGGAATTTACGCGCGAGGTAGGTCGCGGCAAGACCAATACATGGAGCAGTGTCTTTAAGTGCGGGTTCAACAATGATATTTTGGGTAGGAATTTTCCCTCTGCTTTGTTCTTTGACGGTTTCCAAATATTCTTGATTGGTGGAAATATAGATGTCGGTCGGCTTTAAAAAATTAAGGCGACGGATGGTGTCCTGAAGCATAGTTTGGGGACTCACCAGCTTTTGAAACTGTTTTGGTTTATTTTTTCTACTGAAAGGCCAAAGGCGGGTGCCGCTTCCTCCGGCTAAGATAACTGCTTTCATATAAATGGTTTAGTTGATTAAGGAGGTGCCGCTCATGTCTGGTGGTTTTGGGATACCCATGACTTGTAAAATGGTAGGAGCGATATCTTGTAAACCTTTGCCAGATGCAAGAGTAGCATCTTTATATTTTTCTGAGGCTAATAAAAAGATAACAGGGTTAGTGGTGTGAGATGGGCAAGGTTCGCCGTTGGGATAGATCATGTATTCCGCGTTCCCATGGTCAGAGGTTAGCATAAAATCGTAACCTTTCTCTAGGGCTTTCGTGGTTATTTTGCCTATACATTCATCAATGACTTGGCAAGCTTGGATAGTCGCTGGTAAATCTCCCGAATGGCCTACCAGATCAGGGTTTGCAAAATTTTGGACGATCAGATTATAATCTTCTTCCTCTAGTGCTTTGAGAACTTCTTGTGTAACTTCACGGGCGCTCATTTGCGGTTGTTGCGCGTAGGAGGGGACTTTAGGTGAATTTACCAGGATACGTTTTTCATGAGGAAAAGGTTCTTCGATCTGGCTATTAAAAAAATAGGTAACATGGGCGTACTTTTCGGTTTCAGCAATACGTAATTGGGTGAGCCCTGCTTCTTCAATGACGCTTCCTAAATTATTGCGAACTTGAGGCGTTGGAAATACAACGGGTGCGGTTGTTGAGTAGTCGCCAAAGCAAACAAAAAAAGGTTTTACTGTTTTTTGAGGGGTAAACCCAAGCGGACTTTCCCCCGTAAAGCATTGAGTAATTTGTTTGGTGCGGTCGGTTCGGTAATTCCAGAAAATTACGGCGTCTTCATTTTTGATAAGGCCATTTGGATCCAAAGTGATTGGGTCAATATAATAGTCGGTGGTGATGTCTCGCTGGTAGGCATTTTGAATAGCAAGTAGTGGATCACTTTCTTGAACCCCCTTACCGAGAGTGTAAAGATCATAGGCTTTGGCGGTTCGATCCCAGTTGTTATCGCGATCCATAGCGTAGTAACGGCCAATGATGCTGGCGACACGTATGTCGGTTTCTTGATGGGCTGAAAGATTTTTTAGCTTTTCCTGTAGACGTTTGATAAACTCTTGGGCTGTTCTTTCCGGTACGTCGCGCCCATCGGTAATAATATGAATATAAACTTTTGGTACTTTATAAAGCACGGCTAAATCTAGCAAGGCAAAGAGGTGGTTCATATGAGAGTGCACGCCTTGATCCGAGAGCATGCCAAGTAAATGGAGGCTGGCATGCGGATTTTTCGTAACTTTTTCAACAGCATCCATAAAAGGTTTTTTAGTGAAAAAACTTTTATCGGTAATGCTGCGATTAATCTCTTCTAAAGATTGAAAAATGATACGGCCAGCGCCTATCGTAAAGTGGCCAACTTCGGATCCACCTTGCGTTCCTTCCGGTAATCCTACGGCATTGCCAGAACTTTTTAAAAGGGTTGAAGGGTATTTTGCTTTTAGCTTGCTAAGGTTCGGCATGTGAGCCTTGGTAATGGAATTGCCCTCGTAATCTTTGCCTTCGCCAAAGCCATCTAAAATCATTACATAAGTTTTTGAATTGTTGGAAGCCATTAGATGATTAAAGTTTGTAGATACCAACCAAGCATTTCTTGGCCAAAAAAGATCGTTATAAAACTGCCTAAGACCAGAAAGGGCGCAAAGGGGATTTGAGTTTTGCTGGTAACCTGTTTACTCGCAAGTAAGTAAATGCTCCACAAAGCTCCCAGGGTATAACTTATCACGATGCTTAATAATAGCAGTTGCCAGCCAAAAATATTAGCCATGCTTAAGCCTAAGTAAAGGTCTCCCTCGCCTAACCATTTGCCTTTGGAGATTACAATTTGTCCTCCGAAAAAGAGCAAAGCAACACCTAGTCCTATGATCATACTTATGAGTGAGTTACCCATAATAATGCTGCCTGTAAAGCTTATGATGATAAAAGGAAAAAGGAAAATGTCGGGAATTTCACTGTGTTTAAGATCATAAAAAAAGATGCCGATGAAGAATATGGCATAGAGCAAATACACTAATAAGTTGGGTAACAGATTCTCAAGAGTGTGATAATACGTGGCAACAAAAGTAAGTCCGCTGAAAATTTCCAAATAGAGATATTCAGAAGCGATAGGTTTTTTACAGAAATGACATTTACCTTTCAAAATTAAATAACTGACGATAGGTATCATATCCAATGCTCGCAGTTTCTTTTTACACTTAGGACATTTTGATGTACCCAAAATAATACCTTTTTCTTTTTTATGAATACGGTGAATAACAACACTTAAAAAACTTCCGATACTTGCCCCGAAAATAAAGATCAAAATGGAAAAGATGAGATGCAAAGGATGGTTTTATTGATCGAGTAAATCAGCTTTAATGGTAGCATAATCCATGTTACTTATTTTGCCAATGAGTTTGTTGTAATGGTCTGCCGCGGCACTACTAATGGAATTGCCTTGTCCTATTTTATAAGCTTTTTGATAGTCCTGAATGGCCTTTTCCATGAGCCCTTTTTTTTCATTGAGGACACCATAATTTAAATAGATAGCATCTAGATTTGGATCAATCATAAGAGCCTTTTTTAGATAACTTTCGGCCTGATCTAATTTACCGGTTCCAATGGTGGCCCAACCTAAAAGGTTAAAACTCATAGCTTTGCTGGGGTGTGACTGTAGGGCTTTTTCTGCAAGTGCTACCGCTTTTTCTGGTTGTTGTAGTCTGTCTAAATCCACATTGGCCTAATAAAATAGTTTACGTCACTGCTGTTAAGGCTTATGACATTTTCATAATTTAGCGCCGCTTTTTCATACTCTTTCAACTCTAAATAGATCTCTGCTAGTTTTTGGTTAATTTGAATAACCTGCTTGTAACCTTTACTCTTTGCTATTTCTAGATTCTCTACCGCTTGATGTAAATCATTTAAACCGTAGTAACTTAATCCTAAATAGAAAAAAGTTTCAGGAGTATCGCTGTCTAATTTTTTAGCTTCTGTTAAAGCTTCAATGGCATCTTGGTACTTCTCGGTTTCTAGATAGGTGTATCCTAAAAGGATCCAGGCATCACGGTAATCTTTTTTTTCTTTGATGACTTCAAAAAGTAGTGGGATTGCCATTTGATATTCTCCGGTTTGAGTCATGCTTCGTGCTAGCATTGTTTTGAGATGGATAGGTTCACCTCCCTTATAGAGGGAGGATTCGTTGTAACTTCCTAAGCAATTGTTAGCTTTACCTTTAAAATCTTCATTCGTGCCTTCTTCTAAACTTTGGTGTAAGAGGTTTTTGCTGGCTTCGTAATCGCCAAAAAAGCCTGCGATAATGCCTTTGTAATATAAGGATTTTTGATTGTCGGTAGCAATGGACTTAAAGACTTCTTGAGCTTCGGCGATTTTTCTGTCTCCCAATAGGGCTCTACCTAAGTAGATTTTTAGATCAATATTTTCAGGATCTTTGGCTAAGGCTTCTTTGAAACTTATTTTCGCTTTTATATAGTCTTTTAGGCGTAAGTAAATTTTCCCCATTTCTATCGCTGGAGCATTGTTAGTTGTGTCTAACTGTAAAGCTTTTTGATATTCAGTAAGTGCTAGATTGTGATAACTGTTTTCTTCTAAGAGTTCGGCACGATGAAGATGCTCTTCATAAGTTTTAGCGCGGCCTATTTTTTCTTCACTTAAAAAGTCAGGAACTTCCTCTTGCGTAGTAATTTCCTGGGTCGGTTTTGGGGATGCGGGTGTGGTGGCATTAAAAGGGGGCAATCCAAAAACATACAGAGTGCTTCCCAGTAGGAATAAAAAAACGATACTTGTTAAGAGGGTAAGAAGTTTTTTCATGCGTAACTTAAGGAGTCGAATTTAAGACGTGAAGCATGACAAATGGCTGTTCCTAAGGCATCAGCTGCATCATCGGGGCGAGGTATTTCTTGCATTTTTAAAATAATTTGCACCATTTTTTGTATCTGCTTTTTTTCGGCACGGCCATATCCGCATACGGCTTCTTTGATTTGTTGTGGTTTATATTCATGAATGGGATAGCCTCGTTCTGCTAACTTTTGCATTATAGCTCCTCGGGCATGGGCGACATGCATGGCGGTTTTGACATTTTTACTAAAAAATAGTTCTTCAATGGCGATGGTATCAGGTTTCCAGTGGTTTACAATTTCATCCAGATCTCTGCTGATTTGATGTAATCTTGTGGCGATGGTGTCACTAAATTTAGTTGTTATGCAGCCATAATCAAGCAGACTATATTCTCCATTGGTGTAATCAATTACGCCAAAACCTGTGGTTGCGGTGCCAGGGTCTATGCCTAGGATAATCATGAGAGCATAATCAATAAGGGTAAGCCAAAACCTACGCATTTATTCTAATGGAAAAGCCTAAATGATGATAGTGGAAATCAGTTTTTCAGCTTTGCTAGCATTGCTGATGATAACAATTTTATCTTTTACTTTTACCATTTTTTCGGCAAGGAGTAATTTTCGTATTTGGCTTATATAATGGCTTAGATCAATAGATCGAACGAAAACTTTTTTTATACCCCACACTAATTGTAACTGTTGTTGTACTTTAGGGTCAGAGGTAATAGCAATAATAGGTATGTAGATCCGATGTTTTGCAATATGCTGTGCGGTAAAGCCAGAGAGTGTAAGTGCTACGATAAGTTTTGCCTTCATGTCTTTTGCCAATTTTGCTGCCGAATAACAGGTGGCATATGATACGGGGAGGTTCTCTTTAAAAAGTAGATTTGGTAAAAAGAGTTCATGTTTTTTGAGTTCATTTTCGATGGAGGCTGCTACCTTGCTTAAGGTCTCTGTGGCTTTTATTGGGTATTTGCCTACTGCTGATTCATTGGAAAGCATTAAGGCATCGGTATGGTCAAATATGGCATTGGCTACGTCACTGACTTCTGCTCTTGTTGCACGGGGGTTTTCAATCATTGATTGCAACATTTCTGTGGCGGTAATTACCGGTTTACCATGCAGATTTGCAAGGTGAATAATCTTTTTTTGAATTAAAGGAACCTGTTCAGGTGCAATTTCGGCACCAAGATCTCCACGCGCCACCATAACTCCGTCGCTTTCATGAATGATCGTTTCTAAATTTGTTACGGCTTCGTGGCGTTCGATTTTGGCAATAATTTTGGCGCGCCCCTTTTTATGACGTATAAAGTTTCGTAGTTCGGTACTATTTTCTGCGTTTTTCACAAAAGATAAGGCAACATAGTCCACATCATTTTTAAGTCCAAAGAGGAGATCTTTTTTATCCTTTTCAGTGATAGGATTGGCACTAATGGATGCTGTTGGGACATTGATGCCTTTATGGCTTTGTAGAAGGCCTCCGGTTATAACTTTACAGATAATCTGAGTACTTTTGCTGTTGATAACTTTAAGTTCAATCATGCCGTCGCACATTAAAATTTTGTCCTGTGCTTTAACATCTTTGGGAAGGTTTTTGTATTGAATAGGAATAATGCTGGCGGTGCCTTTTAGTTCGCGAGTTGTAAGAGTAATGGTGCTGCCATTTTTAAGCAAAATGCCTTTTTATGGCATTTCTCCTACACGAATCTTAGGCCCTTGTAAGTCCTGCATAATCGCTACGGGGATTTTTAAGTGGCGTGAAACATCACGAATATTGGCAATAATTTTGCTAAAATCTTGGTAAGATCCGTGCGAGAAATTGAGGCGAGCTACATTCATAGCGGCTAATACCATCTTTGTTAAAACTGCCGGGGATGGGGATGCTGCCCCTATAGTGCAGACAATTTTGGTTTTTTTTTGAATCATGTTGCTTATTTTTCAACGGTTATTTTTTCTAGTATGGCTAGTTGCCTTGCGGCTCCATCTCCTCTTGCTTGTGCTAGTTGTTTTGCTTGTAATCCTTGAAGGATAAGCTGCTCAGTAGTAACTCCTGTGATGACTTCGGGAGGTTTTACTATTGCTGTAAGTTCTTTTTGGGTTTCTGTTGGTGCTTGAATATGTATGGCCATAAAATTTTATTTTAGGTTTAACAGTTCTTTTTCTATTTGTTCCAGTTTTTGAGCTTCTCGCTGACGATGGATATTTTCCAATGCTTCTCGCGTTGCATGGCTGCTTTTATCAACAGCAGTTTTAAAAACTTTTAGCGCTTCATCTAAATCTTTTTTTTGAGCTTCCAGAACCTTTTTACGATTATCTAGCTCAGCAATTGGTATTTGTTGAAGCTGTGTTTGATATTTAAGGGTTATTTGATCACAACTTTTATTGAAATTTTCCTGAAGTTGTACCAGATTAGTGCGCTGATCAGCGATAATTTGTAGATATTGCTCATCTAAAGTAGCCATATGCTTTTAGGTTAAATTTCCCTTAATTATAGCACATTTTCTTACTTTACGGTAACACTTTTGGCCAAATTTCGAGGCATATCCGGGTCATTTTGGCGTAAAACTGCTAGGTGATAAGCCAATAGTTGGATTGGAATGATATTTACGATAGCTGAGGCGGCTCCGGCATCCGGTACTTTGATCCAATAATCAAAAACATCCTCATTTTGTGGAGATATGCCAATAATGTAGCCTCCGCGCGCTTTTACTTCCTGCGCATTATTAAGGATGTCGATACGTGTTTCATCGTTAGCGACTAAAACTACACAGGGAGTTCCTTTGCTGATTAAGGCTATGGGGCCGTGTTTTAATTCTCCACCGGCAAAGCCTTCGGCATGGATATAGGAAACTTCTTGTAGCTTAATAGCAGCCTCTAAAGCCATAGGATAGTTAATAGCTTTTCCAATAACGTACATGCTTTCAACACTTTGTATTTTTTCAGCAAGAGCGTGGATATGTTCTTCGTAGCGAGGGTTGAGCATGTCATTAATTTCACCGGCCGTGTCTATAAGTAAACGTTTACCTTCAGCTAATTGGTCTACGCAGGCATAGGCGAGTAAGGTGAGAATTGCCAGTTGAGATGTTGTTGCTTTGGTAGAAGCGACTGCTTTTTCGGGACCGGCTTTGATATGAATAGCAAAGTCCGATTCACGATCCATGGTTGAGCCTTCTACATTTACAATGGATAGTACTTTTGCACCTTTTTTCTTTGCTACTTCAATGGCTTCTAAGGTGTCGGCCGTTTCGCCACTTTGGGAAACCGCAATGATTAAACTTTTTTCTTTTAAAAATTCTTGATGGCTTGGAAACTCTGAGCCGATAATAACATTTACATGCCGCTTGGATATTTTAGAGAAAAGATATGATGCGGCGAGGCAAACTTTACCGGCTGTTCCACAGCCAATTAAGAAAGTTCCATAGGCTTTTTTTACCTCTTCTGCTAAGGCTAAAATCTCTTTTTCATCTTGATTAATGGCGCGATAAATAGTGTCTTTTTGCTCCATAATCTCTTTCATCATAAAGTGCTTAAAATCTCCTTTTTCTGCGTTTTCTTCTTCCCATTCTATTTCGACGACTCTTTTTTGGAGAGGGGCTTGGGTATCTAATTTATAAAAAAGAGGCTTGTCGTTAATTACTACCATTTCATTATCATCTAGATACATTACTTTGCGGGTGTGGTTTAAAAAAGCTGGTATGTCGGAGGCAATGAAAAATTCATTTTCCCCTACGCCGATAATTAAAGGGGATCCTCTTCTTGCTGCTATAATTTTCTGTTCCCCAGCTTTAATAGCTAAAACCGAGTAGCGTCCTTTTAAGCGGTTAAGCGTTTTTTTTGCCGATGCTTCAAAATCTTCTGTTTTGCAATACTCGTCCAATAAATGCACGATAACTTCACTGTCGGTTTGAGACTTAAAAATGTGACCTTTTTGGATTAACTCCTCTTTTAATTCTCTGAAATTTTCGATAATGCCATTATGTACTATGGCTATTTTAGAGGCTTCATCTATATGCGGATGGGCGTTGGCTTCGGTAACTCCGCCATGGGTAGCCCAACGAGAATGGCCTATAGCTAAAGTGCTTTCGGCAAGTTGCTTGTTTTCTAAATTAAATTCACCAATTTTACCCACTTTACGTAAAAGTCCTAAGGTTTCACCTTGGCTATAGGCAACACCCCAGGAGTCATAACCACGGTATTCAAGTTTCTTTAAACCGTTAATGACAATGGCCATTGCAGTCTTTTTAGATCCGCTATAGGCAAAAATTCCGCACATAAAATAAAATTAGGAGTTGAGACTTATAATTTTCATGGCATGTGGATTATGTAAAATATTTGTTTTAATAAAATCGTTAATCCGTTCTGGTTTCTTTAAGTTAATGTGCCAATATACTCCTCTTTCTACGTTTTTTAATTCTCCATGGTTAAAGAATTTCTCCAGACGTTTGTAAATATTCTTACCGGCATAATTATCGTAATCGATGGTAAAAAACGCTTTACCATTAGTATTTTCAATCGTTTTAGGCAGTAGTCCTTCGGCTTTGTCGTAGCTATAAAAGGTGTCTTCTATTTGAATGAGGGCGGTCTCTTTATTAAGGTTTAGAACTTCACCTGTCTGAATAATAGCTATGGCTAAATTTTTCAGGTCGGTTTTTTTATTAGTGTAGAAGCCGTAGTATGTTTTTCTTTCTAACTCTAGCTCTTTAAAACCATTGTTTTTCATGGTATTTTCGATGGTTTTTTCTTCATTGTCGGTAATTTTAAGCTTAACAGTAATGATGATATCAGGTCTGTTTTTTAACGTGTGGATTTGGTCGATGGATTTTATGGAGGTGGTATTCTTTTTACGTTTATTTATAACTGTTTTTTTACTGGTAAGATAATCTGCTAAAGAGTCGTATAAAGGTTGGCCGTGAAGGGTTCTTTCAGGATGAGGCATAAGTGCCAAAACATTACCTTCAGGATTGCAAACTCCTGCTAAGTTATACATGGCATTGTTTGGATTTACTGGAAATTGAGCTGTGAATTTACCTTGATCGTCGCAGTAACGAAAAA